>JAUVPT010000247.1 GCA_030598525.1 Gemmatimonadota bacterium | reverse complement strand
TTGCAGGGCCAGGGCCCGCTTCATCCATGTCTCGGCCTCATCGTGGCGTCGCAGGATATAGGCGGTGATTCCGACCTCCGTCGTCTCGTTGTTCGAGCGCGGGTCCAGTTCGACTGCTCTCTTGAACCTGTTCAACGCCGCCTCGGTCTCGCCCTTCCGCCTGAGGATCGCTCCCGCGAGCCCCTCGATCTCGGCCGTAGCCGGCTGAAGCTCAAGGAACCGATCGACCGACTCCATGGCCCGGTCGTAGTCGAGGTGCATCCGATAATGATAGGCCGCCAGCGCGTGAAGTCCGAGCGGCAGGTCAGGCTGCAGCTCGAGAGCACGCAGGGCGTAGCGATGAGTCGCCTCCTGGATGGAGTCGGAGCGGTCGAAATGGAACCAGTACAACTCTCCCGCAGTCAGTGACTTGAGTGCCCATGCCTCCGCGAACGTGGAATCGCGCTCCACCGCGAGTGAAGCCATACCCTCGGCCGACCTGATATTCGATTCGGAGTAGCCTGCCTTCCAGTGGTCGACACCGCGAAGGTAGGCCTCGTACGCCTCAACGTCTTCGGTGGGCCGGCGGGCGATATCGGCCCGCTCCTCGGGGCTGAACTGTGCTTCGAGAGCCGCCGTGATCTGGCCCGCGATCTCGGCCTGCACGTCGAAGATGTTGGCCACCGTGAGTTCACCGCCGTACCGCTCGGCCCACAAGTGCTCGTCCGTGTTCGCGTCGATCAACTGCACGTTGAGGCGGAATCGATCACCCGCTCGCTGGACTCCGCCCTCCAGCACACTCTCGACCCCGAGCTCCTCGGCGATTTCTCGGACGTTCTTCTCCGTGTCCCTGTATTCGAGTACGGATGTGCGGGAAATAACTTTGAGCGAGCCGATCTTCGAGAGCTGGGTGAGGAGGTCGTCGTGCAGGCCGTCAGTGAACGGCTGCGCCTCCTCGTCGCCGCTCAGGTTGGCGAAGGGAAGCACGGCGATTGTCCGGCGGATTTCGGCGCTTTCGGCGCCCGAGCCGTATTCGCCCTCGTCGGTCTGAGCCGTACGCCGTCCCGTGAACCAGCCGACCCCCGCCGCAAGCAGGAGTGCGGTCCCGGCAAGGGCCAGCAGGCCTGCCGACCAGTGCCGTCCCGCCGACTGAGAGACGATCGCCTCGATCTCCGTCGTCTCTGCCTCGTCCGTGCGCCGGACGCCCTGGGGAGTGCGCTCGAAGGCCCACGTGACCGCGATTGCCACGGGAAAGCCCAGCAGACAGAGCCAGACGACGAGTGTGACCGTCCAGTCAGGCAGCGCCATACGGGGAAGAATCACGTCCGCCGCCTCGATAACGGCGAACGAGGCAGCTCCGTATAGCGCCATAACGCGGAAGACCTGCCTCCGCTTCAGATCGGCAAAGAAGCGCTTGTAACCTGTGGTCTCGGACATGGCAGAAGATCGGCCCGGCGTGGGGGCTTGGGCAAGGTGGGCTTCGACCTACGTTCCGGTCCGACCGAAGGCTGGTGATGCACCTCGCACGGCGAGGGACGGTTATAGGAAGCTATCTTCCCAGAACTGTCGGAGCCGATTTGAAGGGTACCGTCACGCCTGGAGTGAGTCCCCCCGGATCGCGTTCCTCGGGCGGGGGCAAACCGCCACCCGTGTCACACCCCACAGCTATCATGGGTATGCGGGCCCGACACGCCCGCCTCGATCAACCCCCGATCCGAACAGCTATTGCAACCCCGGGAGGCTCGCCCGACGAGGCCGGCCCCCGCCCCGAAAGGAGGTAACCCACGTGGAAGGCCCTGCCACCTACCTGTCCGACTACTTCCACTGGTTCGTGGACAGGGACGGCAGACACTGGAAGCTTGGCCCGTGGTGCTGCACGACCAAAGGAGTCAGGTTCAGGGACGCGGTCCTGGTGAAGGGCTACCCGTTCTTCGTTGGGGCTCTCGGGTCCCTCAGGGCACTGCAGCTCCAACAGTTCCTGGACGAGTCGAAACCGATCTGGGTAAAGCCCGGATTCAGATATGATGAGGAAACAGGCATGACCCCTAGAACGGACCTTTCGATACTCTTTCGTGCCTTGGGTTTCGCTGCGGACCATCACCGTGACGACCGGCGAAAGGGCGTCGGAGCGTCTCCCTACATCAATCACCCGATCGCCGTGGCCTCTGAACTCGTGGGGGCCGGGGTCGAGGACGTGGAGGTGATCGCGGCCGCCCTGCTGCACGACACGGTCGAGGACACTTGGGCTACGCCCGAGGATATCGGGGCGCAGTTCGGCCCGCGGGTGCAAGAACTCGTCGAGGCGGTGACGGACGACAAGAGCCTGAAGTCGCGCGAGCGGAGGCGTCTCCAGGTCGTCCACGCGCCGGACCTCGATCCGGGTGCGAAGTTGATCAAGATCGCGGACAAGACGGCCAACGTGCACGACGTCGGTCACGATCCGCCGGCCAGCTGGCCCCTCCAGCGCAGGGCTGACTACCTGGACTGGACCGAGCGAGTGGTCGAGGGGTGCCGCGGCGTCAACGACACCCTCGAGCGACGCTACGACAACGAACTCTCGTCGGCCCGCTACAGGGTCAAACAGGCACTGGAAGCCGAGGGTGCAGAGTGAGTGCGCTCATGCCTGCAGGCTCGCCCGAGCGCCCCACCGAAGACTGCTACTGGGTCGTCCCCGGATTCCTGGCCGGCAACTACCCTCGGACGCAGTTCGAGGACTCCTCGCGCGACAAGATGCGCCGCATCCTGGACGCGGGCGTCACCTGCTTCCTGGATCTCACGACGCGGTACGATCCGCTTCTTCCATACGAGCAGCTGGTCGAGCAGTTGGCGGGCTCGGCTGCGGTCCGATCTCACTTTCCTGTTCCTGACATGTCGATCCCGGGTTCTGCCGAGCAGACCCGCGACATCCTCGACACGATCGATCGGGTGCGGGAAGAGGGCGGAACTGTCTACGTCCACTGCTGGGGCGGCGTCGGCCGCACCGGCACCATCGTCGGCTGCTGGCTCGTGCGACACGGCATGACGCCGGAGGATGCCCTGGCGCGCGTGGCGGAGCTTTGGGAATCCCGACCGGACTCGAGCTGGAGCACCTCGCCCCAGACGGAAGATCAGTTTCAGTACGTGCGAGGGTGGCGGGAGGGGAAGTAGCGCATACGGCCGCGCCTTGACCGTTTTCGCGGTCCCGGCGATCTTCGTGCGGGCGATCCACCCATTCAATCACACTTATCGCGCGGACTCGATGACGGAATCGACGCACAAGAGCAGCCTCTGGAAGGTGCTCGGCCTGTATGGGGCCGGGTCCTGGGTGGTGCTGCAGGTAGTCGATGTCCTCGCCCAGAACTCGGGCCTCCCGTCCTGGGTGTTCGATCTCGCCCTGATCCTTCTGGTTATCGGGCTGCCGGTGGTGGGTGCGACGGCGTACCTGCACGGTCTCGGACGCCAGCGGGACGCTGAGCCCTCCGCGGCCGATGCGCGAGGAACGCCTACTGCGCCCCGACAGTTCTTCACGTGGAAGAACGCGATCGGCGGCGGCGTGGCGGCCATGGCCTTGTGGGGCGTCCTGGTCACGGGCTGGCTGTTCTTCGGCCCGGGCGCGAACGGCGACGCGAACGGGGGCGCGGAGGGGGAGACGTCCGCAAGCACGTCCGCCGAGGCATCGGCACCGGATCTCCGCTCCGTGGCCGTCCTCCCGTTTGCCACACGCAGCGCCGACGAAGCGGACGAGTACTTCTCCGAGGGAATGC
>JAUVPT010000250.1 GCA_030598525.1 Gemmatimonadota bacterium | reverse complement strand
GGCGGCGATGCGGGAGTTCGAAGTGCCGACGCAGGTGATCGATTCCAGGTCGGGCTCGCTGGGCGTTGGGCTTCTCGTGGCGCGCGCCGTGGAGCTTCTTGACGATGGGCATAGTCTGGACGATGTGGCGGCCGAGCTGAGGACTGTCCGTGATCGTTCGAACATCTTCCTCACCGTGAACACGTTCGAGTATCTGCTGCGTTCCGGCCGCGTGGGTCGAGCGAAGGCGTGGCTGGGCGGCCTTCTCGACCTGAAGCCCATTCTGTCGTTCGACGATGAGGGCCGGGTGATCAAGGCCGGGACGGCTCGAGGGACGGAGGCGCTGCTGGAGCAGGTTCTGCAGCTGCTGGAGGAACGTCTGTCCGGAGCCACGCGCTATCGACTCGGAGTCGCGCACTTTGCGGTCCCGGAAATCGCCGCGGAGCTCGTGAGTCAGTTGAAGGAGCACTTCGACCCAGTGGAGATACTCAGCGGGCCCACGACCGCATCCCTGGCCGTGCACACGGGGCCCGGAGCGTGGGCCGTCGCCTACCAGGTTGAAGAGTGAGTTGGACCCCTACGCTATTGAGGGAGCTCCGGCGTGTCACTGAACACGACGCGGGCGTCCCGGTTCAATCCCATCGGCAGTGAGGAGCACGTGGCCCAAGCTCGAAAGAAGATCAAGCAGGACGATGCGGATCGACCGCCTGAGGTAGCGGTTGCTGTGGAGGCGGCCCTGGAAAGGAACGCCCGCCAGGCAGCGCTCCTCGACCTCCGGGGCGTGTCGGACGCGACCGACTGGTTTCTGATCGTCAGCGGCGATTCGGATACGCACACCCGTGCCATAGCGGACAACATCGTCGAGAGGATGCGTGAAGCGGGCTTCCGACCGTCGGGTGTCGAGGGAATGGCGAGCGCGAACTGGATCCTTCTCGACTACATCATACTGGTGGTCCACGTATTCCTGCCCCGCGTACGCGACTACTATGACCTGGAGAGGCTCTGGGGCGACGCGCCCGCCCTGGCCGTCGAGTAGACGACGTTCCGGCCGTTTCTTGCCACCCGTTTGGCGGCTCCTCATGTTGCCGGTCAACGGTAACGGCGAAGGCCACCGCCAGGGAAAGAGGTGCATTGAAACCCATTTCAGACATGGTCCGGTCGGGCGGCGGATGCGGCCTCGCAGCAGCAATCGTCCTGTTCGCGGCGGCCTGTGATCGATCGTCCGGGCCAGACGTGCAGCAACCGGAGCCGGCCCTCCGGGGCGCGAGCCTGGTGGTCGGGACTTCTGTCGATCAATGGAGCCTCCTGAGCGTCCCGCGAGACGGCGGGTTTGCGGAGGCAAGAGATCTCTCGGAGTTGCAGCGGGTGGTGTGGACCGGTACGACCGAGCTTCCCCCTTCCGTGGAAGTTCGCGCGCTCCCCGAGGGTCGAGTCGTTCTTCGCACTGCGGAGGGTGTCGTTCACACCTATGACCCGCCGTCGGATGCCCTGGTGCGCGTGGGCGAGGTGGCGCCGGAGGCCGTCTGGCTGGGTGACGGTTCGGTGGGACTCTACCTGTCTCCGGGCGGGACGCTGCTTGAGATTTCGCGCGAAGGCACCTGGAGCTACGGGTTGGACCGGGAAGTGGCGTGGGCAGCCCCTGCCGAGGGCGGCGTGCTCTTGGTCCTCGACGATGATACCGAGCGGCGAACCCTGTGGCTCCTCCACCGCGATGAGGACGAGCCCGCGGAGACGGGTGCTGCGGCGGTGCGTCCGCCGGGTGTGATGACGGCGTGGGGCCGGCGCGCGGTGCTCGCCTCGACGACCGGCCGCGGCCTCGTCGTTCTCACGGTCGCGCCCATCGAGCAGGCAGGCGAACTCGATGTGGGCGGACCGATCATGACGCTGGCGGCATCCCCGTCTACGCACGAGGTCTATGTGGCGCTGGACGACCCGCCCCGCCTCGTTGCCGTCAACCGATTCAATCTCACGAGTCGGGTGCTCACAGAGCTGCCAGGGCCGGCGACAGCAGTGCGTCCCAGCCTGTTCGGTGAAGGAATACTGGTGGAGCAGGGCGGCCAGGTGTCGCGGATTCCGGTGAGCGGCGGCAGCCCCGTTCCACTGGGCTCCACCTGGCGGGAGGATCTTCCAGTAGGGCTGCCCGACGGCAGGGTGGTCGCGGTTACGGAAGAGAGAGTCGTCGTGGTCGACGTTCAAACGGGCGCCGAGACCGATCTCGATGGAGCGGAGGTGGATCGCTGGTGGTTGCCGGTTCACTGGAATCCGGCCAGTGCGATCGTCACGACGGACCGGGTAACGGCGCGAGTGGTGAGAGCCGAGCCCGTCGCATCACCGGAACCTGAGATTGGTATCGATTCGGCGATGATGGCGGAGCGGTCCGCCGTGGCGCCGGGTTTGCGTGACGAAGCAGCCGGCCCGGTGGCGTCAGGACCCCCGCCGGGCTTCTATGCGATCGTGGGTTCGGCCAGACAGTCCGAGGGCATCCGTACCCTGGTTCAGTCCATCGAGGACGCAGGGTTCACTACCCACGTGCAGAGTTTCCCGGACGAGGCCGGGCGGACGTGGTACAGAGGCCTGGTCGGTCCCTACCGATCCCGGTCCGAGGCTGAGGCTGCGGCACGTCAGCTGCTTCGTGAGCGGCGCCTCGAGGCCTGGGTGACCGAGGTCGGAGCCGGCGGACGCCCGGAGGAAGAGTCGATCTGATCGAGTGAGCCAGATCAACGAAGGCGCGGGCAGCGTGGGGGCGCCGGCGTGGCTCCCGCAATCAGCGCGGAGGATCCTCCTCGCAGGTGGCTCAGCTGGCGGTGATGAGGGGGGGGTGGCGGCGGTCGAGGTGGCCGAGGTCGTGGCTCGCCACAGGCCGCGAACGCTTCTCGTCAACACGGTAGTCGGGCCCTACGGTCCCGACGGCGTCCTCGGTGTAGAGAATCGACCCGGACTCGGAGAGGTCGTCACCGGAGGTAGCGGTGTCGGCAAGGTCGCGGCAAAGCCCCAGGGACGGTCTTTCATCTTCGTCCCCGCCGGTCAGGCATCGCCCGGGATCGAGCAGTTATGCGCCGCGCCCGCGTTCCGACACCTGGTCGTGGCGGCAGGGCGTGGTGGGACACTTCTTCTTCACGTCGCCGAGGCCGATCTGGCTTATCTGCTCGGCGAAACTGCGGCTGGCGAGGGGTTGGATTTCGACGGGCTCGTCTTGCTGGGAGACGCGTCAGTTCCCCCTGATGTCCCTCCGCAAGTGCGGCTGCTGGCTCGTGTCGAGACGGAAGCTCCCTCTATCGTCCCCTCCCCGGACCCCGACTCGAGGACGGCGCGCAAGTCCGGCTTCACCCGCCCCAGCCGCACACCGGCGATAGTCGCGGGTGGAGGTGCCAGGAGAAAGCCTCGCGGCCGACTCGAGAGGTTGGTTGATGACGTCCGGAGGCGCGGAGCAGGGGGTGCAGGAGGTGTGGCCGCCGTGTGGCTTGTTGCCGTCGTCGCGGTGTGGCTCGTCTGGCAGGGGCTCTCGGGCTGGCCGGCTTTCGAGGACGACTTCGATTCGCCGATCGAGTCGTCCTTGACGACGCGGGCTCCGGCCGACGGTGACAACGATCCAGACGCATCGAATTCCGGGGAATCGCCAATAGCTCCGTCTGGCGAGGCCGCCGCCGACGAGGCGGCCGACCCCGTGAGCTCCGTGAACGAAGATTCCGGCGAGGAACCGCCGGTGCCCGCAGAACCAGGCATCGCACCCGGT
>JAUVPT010000195.1 GCA_030598525.1 Gemmatimonadota bacterium | reverse complement strand
TACGGCCACAAGGCGGTGCCGGCCTATCCGATCGGAGACCAGGCGGAAGCCGAGCTGGAGGAAGGCGAGATGGAGGTGGCGCATGCGTAAGGTCCAGGTGTGGGCCGAGGTCAGCGACAGCCACTTCGTGGCCTACGAAAGCGAGGCCGCCCGGCAGGGGGTACCCGTCGAGGACCTCATCCAGCAGACGGTGAACTGCCTGCTGCGCGAGCTGGAACGGGACGAGGAGGAGGATCGCTGCCCCGAGCTGACGATCTCCTGACAGCTTCGTCCCGATTTCGCGGGAAAACACAGCGGCCCCGGAGCAACTGAACTCCGGGGCCGTCTTGCCTGGGAATGTCGGCGCTGAACCTCGATCCCGACTAGAACTTCGCGTCGAGCATGAGGTAGACCCAGCCAAGGTCCTCGTTGAGACGCCCGATCTCCGCCCACCCGTCGCTCTGGAACACGTAGGCAAAGCCCGCGCTGATGTTCAGGTACTTGTTGTACTTCCAGCTCGCCCCGACATCGACTTCCTCACCGAAGTGGCCGGACGTCAGAGGGCCCTTGTCCGCCATGTGGAACGAGTGCAGGTCGAGCTTCAAGGTCCAGGCGGGATTCACGCGGTAGGCGCCCTTGATGGCCAGGTCCTGCAGGCCGCGGCCCCCGGTGTGAAGAGGGATGTTCAGGAACAGGTCCGCGAAGCCGTAGAACTTGTGGTTCGTGGCGAACAGCGTATCGAACACCTTGAACGTGTCGTCGCCCAGGTCGCCGTCTCCGGACAGGTGGTCGTACCACAGCGTGACGGTGGTATTGCCGCCGAACCCGTACGCGAGGCGGCCTCCGAGCATGAAGGCGCTCACGTCCGTGCCCACTAAGGTGCCGGCCTGGTACGAGCCCTCGGCCCGGTACGTGAAGCCGGACACGTTGCCAACCCAGCGGGCGCCGAAAGTGTGGCGGTCGGTGTTCTGGTCGCCCGCAACAGCTTCGTCGTCCTCACGGTGATCGAAGATCCAGTACAGGTCCAGGTCCTGGGTGTCGCTGAGGTCCCAGGTGCCGTAGGCCGAGACGAGATCAGCCTCCTGCTCGACGTCCAGCGCCTGGTTGTCCTGGATCTTGGCGGCGAAGAAATCGATGTTCCCGACGCTGCCGCCGGAACTCACCCGGATCCCGTCGAACGACCGCGCCTGCTGGGCCCAGTTCACCGCGCCGATCAGACGCTGTCCTCCGAAGTTCACTTCCTGTCGCCCGAACCGACCCATGAACCCGCCGTTCTCGGCCTTGCCCAGGTCGATGTACGCCTGGTGGATGTCGAGGCCGTCGGCCGAAAAGTCGCCGAGCGTGTTGCGCTCCGAGCCCCACAGGCGGACGTCCTGGATCTGGATGAAGGCCGACAGATTGTCGTCGAGACCGGCCCTCAGATTCAATCGCGTCCGCATCGACGTGAAGTTCTCGGCGTCTCCGGCCGGCAACTGCAGGGGATTCCTGTACTCGAATCGCGGCCTCACCTGGCCGCCGAACTTGAGATCGACTTCCTGGGCGACCGCCGTCGTGGGCAGCGCGGCCAGTAGAAGTGCGACCGTCATACATTTCCTGGAGATCATGGAGCCTCCGATAGTGCCTCGGTTTGCTAAAATCACACGTGTCCGACCGGGCGACAAAATATCATACTGACATGACGATATAAAGAGGCGGACGTGAAAAAGCCCCGGGGCGCTCGTGACGCTCCGGGGCCCTGCAGGCCTGCGGATCTGCCGACCGACGCCGTGGGGTTCACGGACCCCCTGGGATCCTAGATCTTCCCCCTGCCCGTCTTGTCGTGACAGGCCGCGCACGTGGCAAGGAAGTCGCCGTACACCGAGGCCCGGTCCTCCTGCACGGTCAGGCCGATCGCTTCGGCGCCCATCGCGTGGATCGCGCCCTCCATCTCGGACACTTCGGCCAGGACCTCGATATCGGCCGACAACTCAGCCGGAGCCAGTGGCGCCTCGGATAGCACGTCGGCGCCTCCATCCCACACCACTCCTGATGGGGCAACGAGGCCTTCCCACATGCGTCCGGAGGCCCATGCGTGCCGTGCCATGTGCGGAGCCGCGCCTTCGCCTTCGGGTGGCGCTCCCTCTACGGCGAACCCGACTTCCGCCTTGAGCGCCAGGTGACAGTTGCCGCACGCCGCACCCATCGCGGCGGTGGCCTTCGCTGCAGCGACGATGTCCGTCGCGTCCGCCGCTCGACGGGCCCACGCATGCATCGTCTTCGCGTAAGAGCCCCACTCCTCAGGCATCGCGGCCGAGCTCGCGTGCTCGGCCATCCACTCGGCCGGCTCTTTCACGGCCGCCAGGTCGCCGTTGATGATCGCGACCTGCATTTCGGTGGCCTTGAAGAAGTGGTCCTTCATGTGGGCCTGCAGCACCTCGCGCGGATACTCGGAGCTCGCACTGTCGACTTCGGCTTCCGGGGTAGCGCGATCGCCGCACGCCGTGAGGAGCAACAGGACGGCCGGCAGGGTGAAGAACAGCGAGGGGTTACGAAGACTCATGAGGGTTCCTCCTTCCGGGACCCGCCGTCCGAGCGGACGGCGACCTGCTCTGGCGTCCAATATGACAGGCAATGACAAAAAACTGCCAGCGACAAACCAGCTCACGCCCCCCTCGCATATCGCTTCGTGAGTCTGGCCGCCGCTGGCAGCGGTCCTAACGTCCTGGGGCAGTCGCCGGAGCGACGGGAGGTCGTGTACAACCCACAATGCCCGTTTGACCCCGTATTTCCTGCAAGAAACGTGCTTTTCGAGGGGGGCGGAACATGCTCATATCCGGTTTTTCGGACGCTTCCGTAACTGGCTAAGCCGGCGAGAGTTGGATGCCCTGCTCGAGTGGGTGTCGGCCGGGCCCCGCATGAAGTCATGCCGGCCGGAAATGCCTACGTGTCGCGATGTGTGACACTTTGGCCTCGAATCAGTGTGACCCTGGAGCGGGGCGAGGCGCCGTCTCACTGGCCGTCATCCAGTCGCTTCGGCCCCGGAACGGCCCTCGGTCGAGGGGGTAGGTTTCTTGTTATTCGGGGGAACATCGACGGCGCCGGGCGCCACATAGAACACGGAGTACGAACATGAAGAGGCTCGTAGTCGGAAGCGTGTTGTCCACCGCGGCCCTGCTTCTACTCGCCGCAACGCCCGCACAGGCTCAGCGCAGCGCCGTCCATGAAGGCTACTGGATCAGCTTTGGATTCGGCGGCGGTACCGCCTTCGGGGACGACGCCTTCGACGGCGACTCGAAGTTCGGCGGCGCCGGCTTCCTGCGCATGGGCGGGAGTCCGAGCCAGCAGCTCCTGATCGGGGGCGAGCTGATCGGGTGGGGCACCGAGCAGGACAACGTAAGGATCGGGCGTGGCGCCCTGATGTTCACCGCGATGTACTACCCGAGCCCGAAGGGTGGCTTCTACCTCAAGGGTGGAGCGGGATTCGCGGGCCGGTCAGCGGAATGGGACATCCGGGTCGGCGACCTGACCGCCACCGTGAAGGAAGACCAGGGGGGCATCGGCCTCGGCGCTGGTCTCGGCATGGACATCCAGTTGGGTCGCAACTTCTTCCTCACTCCGGCCCTCGACTTCGTCTACACGGGCACGGAAGGAGACGGCGCCAGCCTGCTCCTGTTTACGGTCGGGGCGACCTGGCACTAGGACGGGGAATCGTGCGGACCGCGCCGGAAGCCGGCGCGGTCTCGGGTCACGAAGCCGGATAATCGCTCAGTTACTCGAACGGTTGAGTATGGTGAACTTCCCGACGTGCTCGTCGCCGTCCGGCGTCACGACGTGGAAGAAGTAGACGCCGCTGGCCACGAACTGGTTGTTGCGGTTGCGCAGATCCCACACGAGTCGCCCACCACCCGTCGGGTCCTCATGGTTCACGATGTCCACCAGGATCCCCGTCAGTGTGTAGATCCGGATCGTCGCCTGTGGCGGCAGGTTCACGAACATCAGCTGCTTGGTCGAGGGCGCCAGGTCGTAACGACTGGTCGTCAGGTACGGATCGGGGACGGTGTGTACCTGGCTCAAGTCGGTGGGACCGGTGGCGGCGGTGGCGCTCTCGACTCTCCACGCCAGGCTCAGTCCCGGAACCAGGAGCGGCCGCGTGGCCGTGCCTGCACCCGTGTACGACTTCACGTACTGATACCCGCTCGGATCATCGGTCTCGAACGAGGCTTCATCGGCGGTCACGGCGCCGGAATACGTGCGCAGCGTCCAGGTCGTTCCGTCCGCCGGCAACTCGCTCATCTCGAAGATGTAGCGTTCGCCGTGAATGTAGAGCCCGAAGCCGGTGCCCGTGACTACGAGCCCGTCCGCGAAGTTCTGGCCGTCCTGGATGCCGTCGGTGCTCGTGCCCACGATCGAGGGCGCTTCCACTAGATCCACGGATGGACCCAACGGGACCCAGCTCCCGAGACCGGAGCCGCCACACT
>JAUVPT010000140.1 GCA_030598525.1 Gemmatimonadota bacterium | reverse complement strand
CGGATCGAAGCAGCGGTGCTGTCGCTCGAGGCCACGACGCCGGGAACGGAGCTCGTCGTTACGGGGACCATGAATCGGCCACCCATGGAGAGGACGCCCGGCAACCAGCATCTGTGGAAGGCGGCTCAGCGGGCAGGACAGGAGCTGGGCCTCGATCTTCAGCAGGGCACTTCAGGCGGCGGGTCGGATGGAAACGTCACCAGTCTGTTCACGCCGACCCTCGACGGACTGGGTCCAGTGGGAGACGGAGCTCACGCTTCCCATGAACACGTGGTCGTGCGGAGTCTTCCGGAAAGAGCCGGCCTGCTGGCGATGTTGCTCCTCGAGCCTTCCATGGCCGAGGTGGCCCGGGCCAACCATGGCAATCCGGCTACGGACGAGGCGGAGGCGCTGCTCAAGGGAGCCAACTCGCATGTCCACCGGGGTCCCAGGGCGTAGGAGTCCGATCCAGACATGAAGCCATACGAAAGGGCCGGGTGTCCGACGTGGACGCCCGGCCCTCTTCGCTGTTACCCACGCCCATCAGGACGCGTTGAGAGATCTTAGCGATCGGCCCCGCAGGGGTTCGAGGCGCATGGGTTCATGCCCGTTGCCGCGCACGGGTTTGCGCCACACGGATTCGCCGCGCAGGGATTTGCCGCACACGGGTTCGCCGCACACGGGTTCATGCCGCCAGCCTTCGAAGCGTCGAACCCACTCTGGAGATGCTCGACGTGCGCCGTCAGGGCCGCGAGCTCGACCGAACCATAGTCGAGAGGCTCAGCGGTCATGGGAATCGCCATGCAGAGCTGTACCATTTCCGCCGCGCTTACCTGGTCCAGACCGGCACGGTCTTTCGCCATGGCCACCGTGTGCGGATAGGGCTCAGCGAACGAGGCGTTCATCATGGCCGTGCCGTCTCCGGTGTGGCACGTGCTGCACGAGGTCGCCCCGGTGCCGCTGAGCGATTTGTCGTTCCACAGCTCGGCTCCCCGGGCCGCCAGTTCGTCCCAGGACATTCCGTGGTCGTCCAACTGCCGGTCTCCCTGCCGGATGGCATCCACCGGGAGGTCCATCCCCGCACAGGGATTGGCGGCACACGGGTTCGCCGCACAGGGGTTTGCAGCGCACGGATTCGCCGTGGCCATCTCTGCCTCGGCGCCGGCATCTCCGCCACCGCACGCCGCCAGGGCGAACACGGCCGTCGGGGCCAGCCAGGTCAGACGCCTCATCTCACTCTCCTTCTTCTTGACGGGACAACGCGCGGGACGAGCCTCGGGACCGGACCCGCGCCTTCGAGCTTCTGT
Organism: Gemmatimonadota bacterium; assembly: GCA_030598525.1. Lineage (GTDB taxonomy): Bacteria > Gemmatimonadota > Gemmatimonadetes > Palauibacterales > Palauibacteraceae > Benthicola. The sequence continues at coordinate 3,998 of JAUVPT010000140.1, read as the reverse complement.
CTGTCTCGTGATGCGCCCCGCCTCGGTGGGGCAGTCGATTGTGGGAACGAGCCAACCGGCGGCACGGTTCCCGGCCGTCGAAGCGCCTCTCCCCGACGATGCTCCAGAGTAGGCAAGAAGCAGGCTGAAGATCAAGGTCCGCCGATTCGAAACTCCGCCGCAGCCCCTGGGCGTTTCCCTGACGGTCAAGGCCCGGTTATCGTGGGGGCTCGAAGCGGGAAGTAACCGGACAGGGAGTCGTTCGAGGGTGCGAGGAATACGGCTGGCGCGGAGACACCACCGACGCCAGGAGCTGGCCAACACGCTGACACATGGGTTCGGCACGCTGTGCGGAATCGCGGCGACAGGCGTGCTGGTCACGCTGGCGGCGCTGAAGGGAGACGTTTTTCATGTCGTGGGCGCGGCCGTTTTCGGCGCCACCCTCGTCATGCTCTACTCCGCCTCGACCCTATATCACGCCGTCCCGAAGCGCAGCGTCAAGGCTCGACTGCGGATCCTGGATCACTCGGCGATCTACCTCCTGATCGCCGGCACGTACACACCGTTCACGCTGGCCGGCGTACGTGGAGGCTGGGGCTGGACCCTATTCGGAGTGATCTGGGGGCTGGCCGCTGCCGGAGTCGTGTTCAAGCTGTTCTACACCGGACGCTTCAAGCGGATCTCGACCGCGATCTACCTGGCGATGGGCTGGCTGGTCGTGATCGCAGCAAAGCCGGTCGTCGAGGCGCTGCCCGGGGCGGCCCTGCTGTGGCTCGCGATCGGCGGGCTCGCGTATACCGGCGGCGTCTATTTCTACGCGAACCGACGCATCCCGTATGGCCACGCGATCTGGCATCTGTGCGTGATGGCGGGCAGCACCGCCCACGTGGTGGCGGCGGCGCTGCTGATCCTGCTGCCTACGAGCTAGGGCCCGGGGCCCGGAGCCTTAACTCTACCGTACGAAAATCGCGTCGAACTCCGCCGGGTCGTCCACTCCGTCGAAATCGAAATCGAACGTCGTGACCTCGTTGTGCAGCGTCATCGTGTTCCCATTCAGCGTGAAGTCGAGCGTCTCGTCCTCGAGCAACGGCGGGATTTCCTGCGCGAAATCGATCGTAAGCCGCGTCTGGCTGGCCAATGAGAACGTTCCCGCGATCGGCACCTCGAAGACCTGCCCGGTATCGGGATCGGGGAAGGACGCCAGGCCGGTGAATGCGCCGTGGACATCAACCGCGACGGTCAGAGCGCCACCCATCGAGATGAGCTCGAACTGCACCTGCGGATTCTCAGTGCTGGTCGCCAGGAACTGCGTGCAATCCCACGTTCCCGCGAGATCCGCGATCACGATCGGATCGGGATCGGGTCCGTTGCCGCCGTCGTCGCTGCTGCAACCGGAGAGACCGCAGGCGACGAGGAGAATCGAGACATACAGCAGGGGTTTCACGGCGTACCTCCCTCAGGCTGGATGGGCGCAGCACCGGGGGGGGCCGGCGACTCTAACTGGAACTGCTGCGAGGGGCGGTGGGGCCGTGACTACTCCACACAAGCTAGTCTCCCTTACGCCGGCCCGCTAGAAAGAGGGGCCGCCCGTAAGGGAGGGGAAAGCGAGCGGTTATTCGTCCACGTACTTGAAGGACACCTTCACCTTGGCCCGGTACTGCTGGACCTTGCCATCGACCAGGTTCATGTCCAGCTCGGAGACCTCGGCTACCCTGAGGTCACGCAGCGACTCACCGGCCCGTTCGACGGCGGCGCGAGCGGCCTTTTCCCAGGATTCGGTGCTCGTTCCAACGAGTTCGATGACCTTGTAGACGCTCTCGGACATTGGAATACCTCCTTCATTCCTGAATCAGATTCCCGCGGGGGGCGGGCGGTGAGGGCTATGTGTTTACAATACCGCCCGAGATCCGTCGGTTCAATACTCCCGGGGCCGGAGGAAACTCTCTCGCTCAAGGGTTCCGGCCGGATCGATCCGGTATATAAGACCACGAACTCCACCACGTCCACCACGTGCGCCCCGTTCTCGATCGTCTTGTGCACCGGGCACCGGCCGACGATCTGCTCGAGGCGTTTCCGGACGGGCTCGTCATACTCGCCCTGTATAGTCACGTGGCTCGTGAGGCGGTCCACCATGCCTTTCTGGCCTTCGGGAGCCGGGACCTTCTCGTAGGTGTAGCGGGCCGAGACACCTTCGAGCTCGATTCCCTTGTGCCGAGTGTACAGGACGAGCGTGATGAGGGTACACGCCGCCAGTGAGCCGAGGAGCATCTCCCACGGATTGGGCCCGGTGTCCTCACCGCCCTTTTCCAACGGCTCGTCGCCCGACCAGTCGTGACGCCCGTTGCTCAGCGCCACCCGGGTTCCGCCCACCAGCTTCGCCGTTATCTCGTCCATTGATCTCTGCTTCCGTATTGATGTGACCCCTGTACCCGTGTCGATCCTCTGCGGATCAACCGATGCCGATCGCCTCTTCCGGCGCCACGCCGCGGTCCACCGCGTCGTAGTCCAGCTGGCTTCCCGCCATACTGTGGGGGATAAGGTACACGGCGACCGTGACGATAGCGGCGATCACCACCGCGAGCCTGGCCTTCTTCTCGCCGGTCGAACTGCCTTCAGCGGCGTCCCGCTTGACGCCACGACCGATGGCCACGAGGGCGAAGAACCAGGCGAACCACATGATCAGCGTCTTGTTGTCCGTCAGGTCCCAGCCGAAAGGTATCCCCGTCCACCATTCTCCGAATGCGTACTTCTGGACCCACGGACCGAGCAGGAACCCGCCCAGGGTGAACAGGGTCAGGGCCGCCCAGCTGAGCTTCTTGATTCCCCGGCCCGAAAACAACGCCCCGAGTCCGACGCGCCACGCGACAAGCACACCGAAGAACATGAAGGCGACGTGCAGGATCAGCACCTGCGCCGGCACCCAGCCCTTGAATCGGATGACCGCGTTCTCCCCGGTGTCCGGAGCTACGATGGGGCCGGCCGGTGTCATGAGCTCGAGATGGTATTCCAGCTTTCCGGCCGGCGGCTGAGCCGGGAGGGTCCCGGCCAGCTCGTCGCCACGTCTCTCCAGCGGGACCCGAGAGAACTCGTCGTCGGTCGGGTAGCGGCGGTACACGAGGTCGCCGGCGACGCCAGCCGGGGCAGGAATCACCGCAACCGTGTCCGCCGTTGAATAGGCCGAGCGCACGAGCCGGTACTTGACCACCTCATCGCCCACGCTGTACGAGCCCCGCAGCTCGTAGGTGGGTCCCGTGTAGCGCTGGTACACGCCGGCCGAGAGCATGAGGACGAACGCCAGTATCCATAGGCTGACGTTCCGACCGCGGCCGGGGGCTTTCTCTTTACCTCTCATCGATCCTCCGAGGGGGTCGTAGGATCCTTCTATGCCTGCGAACTCCGCCGCGTGAGCGGACTTCCGGGAGTGTCCAAAAGCGCCGAGAAAATTATGGTGCACGTAGCCTTATGCTATCCGTAATTGTGCGGGGTACGAGTGGATTGCAAGGGCCAAGAGCGAGGCGCTGCCCCCACCTGGCCTGACGAAGCCGGTCGCCAGGGAATCTGGTCGGTCGGAGCCGCGTACTGTACCGTGCGGTCTCCATTCACGGCCGGGAGGAATCATGGACGGGTTTTTCTACGCAAAGATCGAATCGTTCGAGGTGCAGATCTACTCGGACTTCCCGGTGGATCTCGAAACAGACGCCGTGATCTACCTGGGCCTGGCGGATGAAGCCTACCCGAGGGCAGAACTGTGGTTCGTCGATCGGGCGAAGGACGAGATCCCCGGGAACCGCATGGCATCGGCGGAGACGTCGGAAAGTGGGGCCTTCCTGGCCTACTTTCGATCGGAGAAGATGCAGCCGATCCTGGGCATGCTCCGGGGCAACGACAACGTCTGGTTCACCTGGGACGAGTCTCGGGTGGCCGCGATCCGCTCGGGCCGCGAGCCGACGTCCGAGACAAACGGGACTGCCGAGTGACCGATTCCTGGCCTCCCGTTATCGCCGGTGCGGTAGCGGCGG
>JAUVPT010000157.1 GCA_030598525.1 Gemmatimonadota bacterium | reverse complement strand
TACGCGTTGGAGAGGGCCCGGTTGGTCGCTTCCAGCTCGGTCATCGCCTGCTCGAGAGCCGTGACGTCCGTCGCGACGCCGAGCACCCCTGCGACTTTGCCCGAAGAATCGAGCAGGGGCCGCAGCCGGCTCTCGAAGACGTAGTCGCCCACTGTCACTTCGGATCGAACCCCGTGGCCCGCCAGCGCTTTTCGGGCGTCGTTCAGAACTTCAGTATTCCCCGCGTACACGTTGAACACGGAAAGACCGACGACTTCACCGGGCTCGAGTCCCAGAACCTCCAACCCGCGGCCCTCCGAGAGCGTGAACACGCCCGAGTTGTCCAGTGCCCAGAGGACGAGAGGCGCCTGGCCCACCACCCATTGCAGACGGGTCCGGTCCTGCTCCAGGGCGTTGGCGGACGCGGCCGCCTCCTCCAGGGCGGAGCGGTAGTCGTCGATCATCCGGCCGATCAGGATGACGGCGATCAGCAGACCGATGCTGACGAGTATCGCGGGAAGCGCGGATGTCACGTCAGCGATGTTCGGCCACTCGGCCCGTACCCATCGGTTGTTGAGCGTGTGCCGAAGGACCATCAACGCCAGGACGGCGCTCAGGAGGACGAGCCGCCAGTCGCGAAAGCGGCGGACGAGCACGACCGACCAGCCGAACGCGAGCAGGCGAATGACGATTGAAGCGAGGAGAACGATCTGGCTCATGCGATGGCCGTCCTGTTCCGGGCCGCGCGCGACTCCGGGCCGCGCCTGCCTCGATGCATCCGTTGACTCCAACGGACCTGACTAACATCGACGCGAAAAGACGCTCTGGCAACCTTCTCGATGACTCCGGGAGTGGACACGAGGCTCTGCCGGCTCGAGAATGGAGTTTCGAACCGTGTCCCAAACGGGCCAGCAGAGGAGAGCACATGGACGAGGTCGGACACACCCGGTACCAGGAGCTCGCGTGGACGATTCTTCGCATCGTCGTGGGTTTGGCCTTCATGACGCATGGCCTGCCGAAGCTGTTCGGGTGGCTCGGAGGCTTCGGCGGCGCGGGCGAGGCGGCGGAGTTGATGTCGCGGTTCGGGGTGGCCGGCGTCCTCGAGACGTTCGGCGGCCTGCTCATCGTGCTCGGCCTGCTCACGCGCCCGGTGGCGTTCGTGCTCTCGGGCCAGATGGCCGTCACCTACTTCTGGATGCACGTCGGCAGGGGAGAACTCTGGTGGTGGGAAAACGGGGGCGAAAAGGCGATGCTCTTTTCCTTCGTCTTCCTCTGCTTCGCCGCCTGGGGCGCCGGGCCGTTCAGCGTGGACGCGAAACTCGCCGCACGGCGGGAATAGGCCGAGTTATCCCCTCACTCCGCCTCTTCTGAAACGTATCCCAGCGCGGCGCGCTCAGCGCGGGCCCAGTCGACCAGGATCTGGCGATCGGCTTCGGAGAGGCGAGCCTCCGGGTGCAGTGGCAGGTAGAACTTCAGGGGCATCTCGCCCTCCGACACCTTCTCCTCGATCTCCTCGAGCTTGTGGTCGCGGCGGCGGTCGGAATAGCCACCCCATTCCGAGAAATTCAACTCGTCCCTGCCCTTCTTGACATCCCGGTACACCAGCCACGAGACAGGGGCCACGCGGCTGTACCAGGGCCACACCGTCTGATTCGAGTGGCAGTCCTGGCACGATGCGCTGAGTAACGACCCGATTTCGTCCGGTGTCTCGATCGCCGCAGTAACGGGAGGGTTCTCCCTGCGGACGGGCACCAGCTGAATCGCGATCAGGAGTACCCCGATCGCGAGGAAGAACTTGACACGCTTTCTCATTCGAGCCCCTCGGATTCCGTGGCCTCGCGGATCTGCCGCTTGAGTCGAGCGAGGATCGCCCCCATTCCCCGGAGTCTAAGCACCGACACCACTTCCTGCAGCCCCATTCCCGAATAGAAATCGGCGGGGACCGCGAGCACCTCCTGCCATGACTCGCCTTCCAGTCCCTCACACAGGATTCCCGCGAACCCTCGCACCGTCGGCGCCTCGGGAGGACAGTCGAAGAACAGGTGGACCGCACCGTCATCGTCGATCTCGGTGGCCAGGAAGAACGGAGTCTGGCACTCGTGCACCTGCTCGAGCCGACTGCGATCGGCTGCCAGTTTCGGCGGCAGCGGGGGAACCCGACGCGAATAGTCGAGCAACGCCTGCACCCGCAACTCCCTGGGCGCGGCAGCAAACTGATCGACGATCATCTGCAGTTTGTCTGGCATCGACATCCGAATTGAACTCTCTCGCTGAAAGAAAGGTTATCTTTGGTGTGGGGCCACGCTACTGCAACGATGCAACGAGAGAACAGGAGTACGCCATGCCGGTCGGCCAGGATCCATCGACACAGTTCCAGCAGTTTGCTCGCCCGGAGAAACTCGTCTCGGCCGATTGGGTCGCCGAGCACCTCGACGACCCGAGCGTCGTCATCGTGGAGTCCGACGAGGACGTCCTCCTGTACGAGACCGGACACGTTCCGGGCGCGGTAAAGGTCGACTGGCACGCCGACCTGAACGATCCGCTGGTCCGGGATTACCTGTCCCCCGAGCGCTTCGCCGAATTGCTGTCGCGCAAGGGAATCACACGCGATCACACCGTCGTGTTCTACGGAGACAACTTCAACTGGTGGGCCGCCTACGCGCTATGGGTGTTCACGCTGTTCGGCCACCCGGACACCCGCCTGATGGACGGCGGACGCCAGAAGTGGGTGGCGGATGGCAGGCCGATGACGACGGATGTACCGGAGCGAGCGCCCACCAGCTACCCGACGGTCAATCGGGACGATGGGCCGGTGCGGGCGTTCCGCGACCAGGTATTCAAGCACTACGATCGTGGTGGCCGGCTCGTGGACGTCCGATCACCCCAGGAGTACAGTGGCGAACTCCTCCATATGCCCGACTACCCCCAGGAGGGAGCCCTTCGCGGCGGCCACATTCCCGGGGCTGCCAGCGTGCCGTGGAAGCGCGCGGCGAATGATGACGGCACCTTCAAGTCGGCCGACGAGCTGCGCGCGATCTACCTGGATGAAATCGGTCTGAAGGCGGACGAGGAAGTGATCGCCTATTGCCGGATCGGTGAGCGTTCGAGCCATACCTGGTTCGTGCTCACCCACCTTCTCGGCTTTTCGCGCGTCCGCAACTACGACGGATCGTGGACCGAGTGGGGCAACCTGGTGGGCGCGCCGATCGAGAAGTAGGCGCCGTTCAAGCCGGGGGCCGTCCGGTCCGGACGAGCTCCTTGTACTCGCGACCGATCCGGTAGGCGACGGCCGACCACACCAGGACGAGCACGATATTCACTAGAGCGAAGAACCGGATGTTCGTCCCCAGGAAATTGACGACGACGAAGACCGTCAGGGCCGCGAGCGTGTCACCGGCCCTCTTCGAGAACGAGTCCGTCACCTGCTTCGCCTTGTACTTCTGCTCTCGCGTGGTGGGCAGGAAGAGGGCGTGCTGTACAGTGTTCTGGAGCGAGTAGTCGGTCGAGTTCTCCGCCGTCTTGGCCCACCGGACGTACGTCAGGACCGGGTAGACGGCGATCAGGGCATAGGAGCCCAGTGCGATGAGCGGCAGGATCATGATCGCGATGTGCACGCCAAAGTACTTCATGACGCGAGAGACCACGAACAGCTGGATGACGAGCCCGGCGATGTTGACCCACTTCTCGAAACCGGCGTAGAACGTCCCGATGTACTGGCCGGCATCCAGGCCGCCGGCTGTCCCGGCTCCAACCGCCTTTTCGGCCGTGTCGGTTATCAGGAAATAGAGGAGGCTCTGTCCGTTCGTGTTGACCCAGTTGAGGAGCAGGATGAGGATCGCTATGTAGAGCAGGTATCGGGTCTGGAATACCAGGGCGAAGGCACCGGTCGTGGACTCGGTCTCGGGTACCTCCCGCCTCCGTTCGGCGGTCGGCTCCTCCACCGGAGATTCACCGCGCGCCTCCCTCTCGAGGGCCTCTTTCAGAGCCTCGCGCAGGTTCTTGAACTCGCCCGTATCCATTCGGAATTCGCCGGTCGCGGCGGGAGACGCTGCTGTACTCAGTTTCGGATCGATCGTTGCCTCGGTTCGGAGCCGCTCGCGACGGTCGACCCAGTTCGTCAGCAGCAAGCTCAGGACCAGCAGAGCGCCAGCGAACAACATCGGGAGGTAGAGACCAAACGGCGCGATCATCTCGCCCACGACCGCCGAACCGACCACGGCACCGGCTGCCCCTCCGATCTGCACGACGGGAAACAGTCGTTCTCCCTCCTCGTTCGTGTACAGATCGTTCGCGAAACCCCAGAACTGGGCCAGGATCATGGCGCTGAAGATCCCGATCCAGACAAAAAACACGATGCCGATCTGGACCCCTGCCGACCCGGCCAGGAAGAAGGCGAGGCAGCAGCCGGCGAAGAACAGGGTGACCACATTGATCAGACGCCGACGCGGAAAGCGGTCAGCCAGCTTCCCGTATCCGGCGATTACCGGGATCAGGATGAAAGCCATGGCGGCTGACATGTAGGCCGTGAACTCGGGCCCGCGCTCGACCAGGATGAGTCCGGATCGGAGCGGCTTCATCATGGAGTAGGCGGTGAGCAGGATGAAGACGTTCAACGCCAGGATGACGACGTTGATGCCTTCTCCGGCACGAACCTCGGCGAAAATCCGCAGGGCACGATCGACCACGCTTGGCTTGCGTTCGTCGTTCATGCTCCGCTCCTATCCGGGGATCGTCGGACCTCGCTCCGACACCTGCGACGAGGCAACGTCAGCAGCGCTCCGACCAAATCTACATCCCGCCTGCCCCGCACCGCGAACCTTCAGGCCACTCCATGACGTATTGTAACGTGGAGCCCAGCGAACTCAGATCCGAAGGAGGTTCACGCATGACGAAGAGCAACCGCGGCCGGGCGCCCAGAGACCGGAAGAAGCCCTACCGGTTCCCGAAGCCGCCCT
>JAUVPT010000270.1 GCA_030598525.1 Gemmatimonadota bacterium | reverse complement strand
TGAACAGTGCCGTCGCGGGAGGCGTAGTGTTCGCCGTATCGTCCGGAAACTCGAATACGGACGCCTGCGGCCAGTCGCCGGCCAGCGCTGCGGACGCGATCACGGTGAACTCATCCACAAGTTCGGACGCCCGCAGCTCGTTCTCCAACTATGGCACGTGCACGGATATCTTCGCGCCCGGTTCCGGCATCAGATCGACGATCATGGGCGGAGGCACGCAGTCGTGGAGTGGAACATCGATGGCCTCGCCGCATGTAGCTGGAGTCGCGGCGCTGCTGCTCGATGAACTTGGTGACGTCGGGTCCGGCCAGGTGTGGACCGTCATGCAGGATCGGGCCACGCGGGACAAGATATCGAGCGCCGGATCCGGTTCGCCGAATCTCCTGCTCTACTCGGGCACGTTGTCGGGAGACCCATGCGTGAGCGCAGGCTGTCCCGATGTCGAGGTGCAGTGGGTCAGCAACGTCAAAGTGAAAACGAACCGTGGCAAGAACGGCAGTGGCACCGTTACGGTGCAGGTCGTCGAGTCCGGCGGCGCTCCTCTGAGCGGCGTGACGGTCAACGGGTCGTGGACCGTCAACACTACTGAGAGCTTCACGACGTCTTCAGGGGTGACAGACGGCAACGGAATGGTGGAACTGGGTACGGGTGGAATCCGCTTCGCGACCAGCTTCAGCTTCTGCGTAACCAGCCTCAGCGGATCGGTGGCTGACGTCACGGGCTACTTCGCATCTCCTCCTCCGTGCGACGTCTTCCAGGAGCCGTACGACGACGGGGGCACCGTAGATCCACCGCCCGCGATCGGAGCTCCGATCAGCTTCTCTGCGACTCCTGTGCAGAAGGGCAGGAACTACAGGGCGAGCCTGGAGTGGTCTGGCGGAGCGGCGACCATCGACGTGGTGCGCGATGGAGAGGCCATCGTGGCAGGTGTCAGCAACTCCGGCTCGTACAACGACAACCTGGGGAAGAACGTCTCCGGGACGTTCGTATACAAGGTCTGCAACGCCGGGACGCTGGATGAATGCTCGAACACGGACGACGCCAGCTTCTAGTCCGTGCGACCAAGCAGCGATGTCCTGTCGCTTGCAGTGAACGATAGGAAGGGGGCGGCCCACCGCGGGTCGCCCCTTTTCTTCCCCGGGTACTCCCGTACCATCCGTCTGGTTCAGCGATCTACCTATACTGTGTGTTCTCATTGGCGACGGTAGCCGCCTCGCGGGTGCGCGTAGCGAGCGCGTTCGGCCCGCGCGGGTGCCGCTGACGACCGCAGTTCATCACATACTCATCCGAAGGATCGGGAATACGATGCACACGATACCAGAAGCACGCCGCCCGGCGGGATGGCTCCGCGCCGGCGTCGCGGGACTCCTGTGGCTCGCGCTCGGCACGCTCAACGCGGACCCAGCGGCTGCTCAGCGGGGAATGCAGATGCCGGAGAGCGTGCCTGAGACGAATCAGGCCATCTTCGCCCCGCTCGACCTGCCGGCGCCCAGTGCCATGCGGGACGCGTCGGGTCGTCCGGGGACCGGCTACTGGCAGCAAGCGGCCGACTACGACATCCGGGTGAGCCTGGACGCGGATTCGCACAGGATCACCGGATCGGAAACGATCACCTACACAAACAACTCTCCCGACGAGCTCCAGTTCGTATGGGTCCAGCTCGACCAGAACATCTTTCGAACGGGGAGTCGCGGGTCCCTGGTGGACGCCGGGAGTCGCATGCGCCGTCCGACGGGTGAGGGCCTGAAGCTCACGCGGGTCGAAGTCACGCAGGACGGGACGAGCCGGAGTGCCGCGTACGTGGAAGACGGCACTCGCCTGCGGGTCGATCTTCCGGAGCCCCTGCCGGCCCACGGTGGCCAACTCGAACTGTCCATCGACTGGACGTTCCCGATCCTCATGGCCGGTGGTGGACGCATGGGCCGCCTCGAGACGGAGGAGGGGTGGATCTACGAGCTGGCGCAGTGGTACCCGCGCATGGCCGTCTACGATGACGTGTTCGGATGGAACACCCTCCCCTACCTCGGCACGGGCGAGTTCTACCTCGAGTACGGCTCCTTCGACGTCGAGATTACGGTTCCCCGGGACATGATCGTCGTGGCCACGGGGGAGCTGCAGAACTCGTCCGACGTGCTCACGGAAGCGCAGCGCGACCGCATCGAGCAGGCGCGTGGCAGCGATGAGACCGTGATGATCGTCGCCGCGGAGGAAGTGGGCGCTGAGGCCTCGCGGCCGACCGGTGAAGGCTCGCTCACATGGCGTTTCCACGCCGACGACGTGCGCGACTTCGCGTGGGCCGCCTCGCGAGCCTTCGTGTGGGATGCCGCCAGCTGGGAAGACGTGCTCATCATGTCCGTCTACCCAAAGGAATCGATCGGCCCCACGGATGAAGGCGACGCCGGGTGGGAAATGTCCACCCAGTTCGCCCATCACACGGTCTCCTTCTACTCGGAGAACTGGTCCCGCTATCCGTATCCGGTGGCGATCAACGTGGGCGGAATGGTGGGCGGGATGGAGTACCCGATGATCGTGTTCTGCCACTGGCGGGCGCGCGGGCGCCAGCTGTTTGGAGTGACTGATCACGAGATCGGTCACACCTGGTTCCCCATGGTCGTGGGCAGCGACGAGCGCCGCCACGCATGGATGGACGAGGGCTTCAACACCTTCCTCAACCACTACTCGTCGCTGGCGTACTACGACTCGGAGCCTCCCCAGCGGGGACGGACCGGTCCGGCGTCGGTGGCCATGTTCACGGAGTCGGCGCTGGCGGACCAGCCGATCACGACGCGGCCTGACGTCCAGCGTCCCATGGCGCTCGGCTTCCTGGCCTACAGCAAGCCCGGCTACGGGCTGGTGCTCCTGCGGGAAGTCGTCCTCGGTCCGGAGCGCTTCGATGCCGCGTTCGACGCGTACATCGATCGCTGGTCGTACAAGCACCCGCAGCCGGCCGACTTCTTCCGCACGATGGAAGACGTATCTGGCTCCGACCTGAGTTGGTTCTGGCGCGGCTGGTTCTACGGGACGGACAAACTGGACCAGGCCGTCGAATCCGTGACGGTTGAGGAGGGGGTCACCAGCATCCATCTCTCGAACCACGAGGGCCTGGTCATGCCGACCACGATGGAGATCGGTTTTGCCGACGGCTCATCGGTCCGCCGGGACTTCCCGGTCGAGATATGGGTGCGGAGCGACTCCTACACCCTGCCGCTGGAAGGCACACGTGAGGTGACGAGTGTGACGCTCGACCCGGACCAGGTCCTGCCGGACGTGGACCGCAGCAACGACACCTGGCCGGCCGAGGAGGCCGCGCCGGAGCAGGAGGCAGAGGCGGTCATCGGCTGATCGTCAGAAGGAGGCCGCGCTAAGCACTTTCCAAACGCCGGAGCCCGGGCAGTCCGCTGTCCGGGCTCTGTGCTTTCGGGTCGGTCCAAGTTCTCAAGGTCGGCTGCACGTCCGGGTCTTGGCTGTCAATCGGTTCTCTCGCCGTCGCTAATCCGCGCC
>JAUVPT010000268.1 GCA_030598525.1 Gemmatimonadota bacterium | reverse complement strand
CCAGCAGGAATTCTCCGAGGACGTCGTGGTGGACCTCGTCGGATATCGACGGTATGGCCACAATGAGGGTGACGAGCCGGCCTACACTCAGCCCGTGATGTACCAGAAGATCCGCAGTCATCCCACGGTGCGAAGCCTGTGGGTGGATCGGCTCGTCTCGGAGGACGTCATCGATCGGGCCGAGGCCGACGAGATGGCTTCCGCTATCTACGAGCGCCTGGCTGAGGCCAGACACGCCGTTTCGGACGAGAAAGACGCGGCCGAGGATGACCGGGACATCGGCGCCCCGACGGCAGGAGCCACGCTCGGCATAGGCATGGAGGTCGAACGCGATCGACCGCGTGGTTACGAGACGCTGACCGAGGAAGCCGGCTGGCGCGACGTTCCGACCGGAATCGACCGGGCGCGCGCCGAGGAGCTCAACGCGGGGATTCACGCCTGGCCGGCGGACTTCCAGCCGAACCCGAAGCTGGCGCGTCAGCTCGAACGACGCCGGGACTCCCTCGAAAATGGCATCGATTGGGCCCACGCCGAAGCCCTGGCTTTTGCCGGGCTCCTCATCCAGGACGTCCCCGTTCGTCTCAGCGGAGAAGACTCGGAGCGCGGCACGTTCAGCCAGCGGCACCTGGTGCTGCACGACTCGGAAACCGGCCGGAAGTGGACGCCGCTGAAGCACCTCGGAGAGGGCCAGGCGCAGTTCCAGGTGTGGAACAGTCCGCTATCGGAGGCCGCGGTGCTGGGCTTCGAATACGGCTACGCGTCAATCGCGACCGAGACGCTCGTGCTGTGGGAGGCTCAGTTCGGAGACTTCGCCAACGTGGCGCAGGCGATCATCGATCAGTTCATCGTCGCAGGGCGCTCGAAGTGGGGGCAGGAATCGCGTCTTGTGCTCTTGCTGCCGCACGGCTCCGAGGGACAGGGCCCCGAGCACTCCAGCGGCCGCCTCGGACGGTTCCTGGACCTGTCGGCACAGGACAATATTCGGGTGGCCAACTGCACGACACCCGCTCAGTATTTCCATCTTCTCAGGCTCCAGGCGTTGCGTCCTGCACGACGTCCGCTCGTGGTGATGACGCCGAAGAGCCTGCTACGACATCCCAGGGCCCGATCCGGGATCGATGACCTGGCCGGCGGATTCGAGCCGCTGCTTCCGGCCGCCGGCGTGCAGAAGGACCCTTCGGCGGTCAGACGCCTCCTGCTGTGCGCGGGGAAGGTGTACTACGACCTGACCGGATCGGACGAGTGGGAGAGGGCTGCGGCGGTGGACCTGGCCCGCGTGGAGCTTCTATATCCCTTTCCGCGCCAGGAGTTGGCCGGCCTCCTCGAACGGTACCCCGCACTCGAAGAACTGGTGTGGGTGCAGGAAGAGCCCGAGAACATGGGTGCGTGGCGGAATATCTCGCCGGAGCTGCGCGGCACGGCCGGCAAGGGAATCCAGGTCCGTTTCGTAGGCCGTCCGGCGTCCGCGAGCCCGGCGGAGGGCTACGCGGGAGCCTACACGGCGGCTCAGACCCGGCTGGTCGAAGAAGCGTTCGCTGGCCTGTAGAGCCCGTCTCCCGTTCAGCGGACTCCGGGACTCAACCCACCCCGATCTCGAAACCGAACAGGAGCTTCATGCTGCGGAACACGTAGGTGGCCTCGAAGTCGGGGTCCTCCTGGCGCAGCAGGTCCGTCAGCTCCTCGTCCACCGTGCTTCCCCAGCCGAACCCGAACCCGATCGTCAAGCGCGCTGACTTGAGGACGAAATCCGTGCCGAGATTCACGTTGCTGATGTTGAACGGAAGGACTCCCAGGCCGGCTCGCTCCACCTCGTCGGTCAGGGTGCTGTTGTCCGTGTAGTACGAGAGATACGCGTTGACTTTGGGGGAGAACGCGTACTCCAGGCCGAGTGCCCAGTTGAGTACCTCGTCCTGTTCCTGGACTGCGTCCACCGGGATGATTCGGTCCGCCGGCTCCTGGGCGACCACGTCCTCTCCCTGCATCACGAAGTACGGTTGGATCGCGTCGAACCACTCCGCGCTGCCGTGCAGGCGAGCGTTTCCGATCCGCCATGCCAGGCCTGCGCCCACCGAGAGCGGGCTCTTGTACGTGGCGGACAGGTTTGGCTGGACGCTGGCGGCGAGAGCGACCGTGTCCGTGCCGAATGCCGATTCGTTGAATGAGAGGTCACCGCTCCCGCCCAGCTGGATGCTGGGTGTGGTCAGCGTCAGGCCTCCCGTGATCGGACCTGTCCCTGCGGATGCGCCGACCTTGAAGAGCGTCCGGTATGCCGTATAGCTGCCACTGCCGATATCGATCTCCGCGGATCCCGAGCCATCAGTCCCGATCGACTGACCGATTGACTCGGTCCGCCGTTCCTGGCTGCGTACGGCGCCATACCACGTAACCCCCAGGCCGAAGTGCTCTCCGAGGGCCTGCGAGTAGGTGAGTCCGCCCCAGAAATCGTTGAATCGCCCGGTAAAGGCCACGCCGCCGACCGCATCTTCGAGACCGAGCTCGGGCGGAAGGTCCTCTCCCGCCAGGAGGAGCACTCCTGACAGGTCCTGGGTACCACGCGCGCGGGTCAGCGCCGAGTACGCGAGGATACCTCCTCCGCCGAGCAGTCCCCTCTTGATCGTTCCCGCGATCATGGAGGGGCGCAGCCCGGACTTCGCGTTGCCCAGGTCCACTCCCGCGCCCCCGCCGTCTTCGAGTATCACGCCCGTGACCTCGAACACGTCCGCGCTCACGGCGAAGGCCACACTCGATGCCAGGGACAGGGCACCCGGGTTGTAGAACGTGGCGCTCACGTCGTCCACGCTTCCGATCACGGCCCCACCGAGCAGCGATGATTGAGGTCCGTACTGCAGGGTCCAGTAGTGGGAGTCCTGCGCGGCAGCGGGAGTGCCGATCGAGAGAAACCCGACAGTGACGGCCAGGATCGCTGCCAGGCGGAGACGCAGAATCACGCGGTACCTCCTTGCAGGCCCAGGAAGCGCAGAGCGGGTGGAGTCGAGTCCGAAATGTAACTCTCCGGAATTGCCGGCTCCACGGAATTCCGGACGGCATTCACGTTCGGTGTCATGATCTCCACCCCGGCCTCGGCGAACTGGTCGAGCACGTTCTGGCGCAGGGCTGACCGCGTCCGAACCATCAATTTGGGATCGTCCGTCCAGGCGAGGAGTTGGTACTCCACGGCGAAGTCGTTGAGGCTGGTCTGCAGGACCGTCGGCTCCGGCTCCTCGAGGATGTGCTCCGTGTTCTGCGCCGCGCTCTTCATGAGCTCGTGCACCTGCCTCCAATCGACGTCGTAGCCGATGCCCGCGGTTATGCGAAGTACCAATCCCTCGGTGTTGGAAGCGGCCGAGTAGTTCACGACCCGGCCGCCCAGCGCGACGTTGTTGGGGACCGTGACCTCCTCGTTGTAGATGGTACGCACACGCGTCACGAACAGCCCTCTCGTGAGCACGTCACCCGTCGTCCCTCCGACCTGGATCCGGTCGCCGATCCGGAACGAGCGCGTGTAGGT
>JAUVPT010000087.1 GCA_030598525.1 Gemmatimonadota bacterium | reverse complement strand
GTTCCCCGACCAAGCCGATGATGCGCGCCCGAACTCCCGTCAGCTCCGACGGGAGTTCGAGTGCGTTTACTTCGCCGAATCCGCCCGATCCGCGGTCGTTGCGCCACGTGATCCGAAACAGGTTCAGCGGATCCGGCGTCTGCATGTCCACGTCGATCAGAGCTTCAGCGACGACAGGGTCCACAGTGGAGGGATCCCTCTGCTGCGCCAGGGTCGGGATCAGAACGCCCAGCTCACGGCACCGGGCCACCGCGCGGTCCCGGGCGTCCGCGTCGACGATCTTCATCGGAGACTCTCCTTCCCGGCCCCTGGGGACGGGCCGAGGTAGGGCGTATTCCAGTCGAGCTCGTGAAAGCGCTTCCATAGCACGGGGGCCAGGACCCGCGCCTCGGACGACAGGTCCGCCGGGTCCAGGGTCGTGTGGCTGAAGTCCTCCAGGACCACCTGGCCTCTCGCGAACGTGTGGCGCACGGGCGCTTCGGACGATCCGTAGGCAAGGTGACCGAACCAGTTCGCCGAGGTGACGGGAGTGGGCGGTGGGCAGTCCACCGCGATGACGTCCGCCGGCGCGCCGGGCGCGAGGTGGCCCAGTAGTGGTTCGTCAAGGAAACGGCCGGCCACCCGCGCGTTCGTCGCCAGGAGTCCAGGCAGGTCCTTGAAGCCGAGCGTCGGGTCTTCGGAGCCGCCCCGCAGGCCGAGGAACGCGAAGCGCAGAGCCCTCAGGACCGCGGACGACATGCCGTCCGTGCCCAGGCCGATCGCGCACCCGTGGCCGGCGGTCCGCGGTATGTCGAGTCTCCCCACGCCGTTGTTGGCGTTGGACTCCGGATTGTGAATGATCGTCGATCCCGCCGCCGCGACCCGGTCGTAGTCCCGGTCTTCGACGTGGATGCCGTGGGCGAGAAGCGCCCGGGAGTCGAGTAGCCCATGTCGCTCGAGACGTTGGATCGGCGTGGCGCCGAAAGTGTCGCGCGAGAACTGATCGTCTACCGGGTGCTCGGCCACGTGAACGTGCACTCCCGACACGGACGAGCGCCGTTCCGCGACCGCGGAGAGCGTGGCCTCCGACACCGTGAAACTGGCGTGCAGGCCGAACACGCCCCGGACTCGCGGATCGTCGGCGTGCGCATCCACGAAGCCGAGGTTTTCTTCGATTCCCAGTGCCGCGTCCTCCGGCCCGTTTCGGTCCGTCACCTCATAGCACAGCACGCCCGAGATTCCGGCGTCCGTCAGAGCGCCGGCCAACAGGTCGAGGCTGCCGTCGATGCAGGACGGAGACGCGTGGTGATCGAATACCGTCGTGCATCCCCAGCGTACGCAGTCCGCCGCGGATAGCAGAGCGGACAGACGGACCGTGTCCGGGTCCAGGGCTCGATCGAGTCGCCACCACAGCCGGTCCAGGATCTCGGGGAAGTCTCGCATCTCGACCCCTGGATCGAGACCGCGGGCGAGGGCCGAATAGAAGTGGTGGTGCAGGTTCACGAGTCCGGGGAGGATGAGGCCGCCACGAGCGTCGAGATACCGAGCGGCAGGGTAGGCTTGTCGAATCTCCGCCTCCGGCCCCACCCCCACGATCCGCTCTTCCTGCCAGGCCACGGCACCACCTGCGATCACGGCCGGATTCTCCCATCCGGTGACCAGGTGTCCGTTTCCGAGCACGATCTGCTGACTCATGGGGTCACCCTCGTCTCGCGCTTCACTCTCTGGCCGAACCCGGCAGGGCCGAGGAACTCCGCGCCGCCGGAACCGAGGCCGAATACCAGGGTTCCGCGCACGAAGGTGGAGGTGACACGTCCGGCCAGGGTCCTTCCCTCCATCGGAGTATAGCGATTCAGGTTGTGCATATCCTTGGCCTTCACCGTCCAGGAGCCGTCCTCGTCGATCACCGTCAGGTCGGCGTCGTAGCCGGGTGCGAGGCGCCCCTTTCGTGAATCGATGCCGAAGAAAGTGGCGGGAGCCGTGGAGATGAGCTCGACCAGGCGGCCTAACGTCAGGCGCCCCTTCCGGTACCCTTCGGAATACAGATAGGGCAGGAGCAGCTCCACCCCGGGCACCCCTCCGTAGTCCGTCCAGATCGACCCGGTGTGCTTCTCGGCCGGCCATTCTCCGGCCGCGTGGTCGGTGGCCACGTGCTGGATGTCGCCGTTCGCGACCCCGAGCCACAGCCGCTCCCGGTCCGCGGCGGTCTTCACGACGGGCGCCGTCTTGAGAATCGCCCCCTGTGAGGCCAGGTCCTCCTGCGTGAATTCGAGGAAGTGCGGGCAGGTCTCTCCCGACAGCGGAAGTCCCTCGTCGCGGGCCGAGGCTATGAGATCGAGGGCTTCTCCCGCCCCGACATGCACGACGTGGACCCGGGCGCCGGTACGCCGACACAGATCCCCGAGCGTCGAAACTGCCGAGACCTCTCCAGCGGCAGGACGGGAGGCGGCGTAATCGAGCGGCGTGTTCCTGCCCAGGGCAATCAGCTGCTCCGTGAGCCCGAGAACCAGCCGCCGATCCTCGGCGTGGACGCCGACGGGAACGCCCAACCGGCAAGTCTCCCTCAGGACCGCCTCGATGCGGGCCGTATCGAGATCCCGGAACGTGTCCATGCCGCTCAGCATGTAGACCTTGATCGCTCCCACGCCCTCCGAGACCACGTCCTCCAGGTTGGCGATCCAGTCCGCCTGCTCCATCGCGTTGGCAGACACTCCGCCCCACAGCATGAAGTCCACGTGAGCCCTGGGCTCGATCACGGCGAGCTTCGCCTCCAGGTTCGCGCGCGACGTCACGGGGGGCAGGGAAGTGCACGGCATGTCGACGACACAGGTCACGCCCCCGGCGGCCGCGGATCGCGTTCCGGTCTCGAAGGTCTCCCGGTGCGTGAAGCCGGGATCGTCGAAGTGCACGTGGCCGTCGATCGCCCCGGGGAGCACCAGCTGGCCCTGGAGGTCGGTCCTCTGCTCGTCGGCTTCCACCGGGCGCTCCCCGGGAGGGGTCACGCCGGCGATCTTCTCGCCCTCGATCAAGATGTCGGCTGGAACCGTGTCCTGACCCTTTCCGGCTTGACCGTCCGTCGGTACTCGCAGGTTCACCAGTCGAGTGCGCACGTCAGGCTCCCCGGTGTCCGGCCGGGTTCACGGGGTTCGACCTCCCGGACCGATAGATCGAGTCCCAGGCCGTGCGCATCCGCCACAGGCGCGCCGTGTCGAGCGGCAGGGCGTCAGGCTCCACCGAGCCGCCCAGGATCTGAAGGGGGGTCCAGGACAACTCGAGACGCATGTCGCCCGCATCCAGGTATGCCCAATTGGCGGATTCATCCACTCCGAGGGTCAGGATCCGTCCCCCGAGACGTGCCCGGAGCTCACCCTCCGCCCGCCAGAAACCGTCGTCCTCCGATCGTTCGAACGCCGCCTCGGACGAGAACAGGCGCTCCTTCACGCGGAACGGAGCTCCGTGCTCGGGGCAGTATACCTCGCAGTTGGAGCACTCGTTGCACGCCCCGGCGAACAGGGCCAACTGGTGCGCTTCGGAGATAAGAAAGCCTGATCCCGGTGTGAGCGATAGCCCGCCCGGTCCGGGACCGACCACGTGGGTTTCGAGGCTCTGTGGCGCTGCATCGTAGGCGAAGATCGCGTCGTTGGGGCACGCGGACACGCACAAATCGCAATTGATGCAGTCGTACAAACCGAGAATGCTGTCGATCCGGCGCGGCGGTTTCGCGTTGGCTTCGGCGTGGTAGCGGCGCTCGCTGGCCAGCGGCGGGACGATATCCCTGCCGTTCAGTCGTCCTGCCTGCCGGGTGACGCGCAGGAGGGTGGCCTCGGGGTCCAGCCCCGCCCCCGCGGCCTCCTCCCGGATGGCGGCGGGAAGGAAATCAGGGTCTGAAGCCGCCACGCTCAGCAGGCGATCGAGACTCTCCGAAGCCAGGTCGCCCAACGATTCCGCCACCGCCTCGGCTCCGTGCCCGGACGCGGCCAGGACGTAGGCCTCACGCGAGCTGACGCCGGCTTTCTTCATTTCCCGGCCGAGAGCCTTCAGATAGCCCGGGAGCCGCCCGAACCCACCCTGCTTGAGCAGGTCCGTGCAAGTCGTCACCGGGACCATTCCGCAGGCCACGGCAGCCGGGAAGTTCTTCACATCGATACCGGCCGAGAAGGAGACGGGGAAATCGAAGCCGAGCTCCTCCCGGAATCTCTGCATCAGGTTCATCGAGATCACGTGGAGGGGTGGTCCCGACACGTACATCCACGGATCCGCCTGCGTGGGGAACACCGCGGAATCGTTCCGGACCACGAGCGTGTTCGTGAACTTGGCGCCGATCGTGGATCCCTTTCGCTCGGCGACCTCCCGGAGACGACGCAGGATCCCGATCCCGTCTTCGTATTGGAGATCCACGTCGAAGGCCTCGCGACGCAGGTCCAGGTCGTGATAGCCCAGTCGATCGTGCAGGATCTCCCGCACCGCATCGAAGCCCAGCAGCGTGGGGTTCAGCTTGATGATGACGTGGAGCCCCAGCTCCTCGAGCAGGTAGCGGGCGATGGATTCGATCTGGTCGGCAGGACATCCGTGGAACGTCGAGAGCGTGACACAGTCCGAGATGGGCTCGGGAAGCTCGAGGTCTGAGAACCGGGCCAGGTCGCCGTCACCCGTCAACTCCGCTCGCAGTTCGTCGAACAGCGTTCGAGGCTCGAGAAGGCCGCGGATGAAGCCCGTGACCTTCTCGCCGCGGATTCCCTCGAGGTCGTATCCGACGCTGATGTCGAACACGGTCTCCAGGCCATGGTCGGTGGGGAAGCGGCCGAACGCCCTTGTCGCCTTGAGAATCTCGATCAGGTACGCGGCCTTCGCGTACTCGCGCAGGGACTCCCGGACCCTGAGCTCCTGGGACCATTCGACGTTGAAGCCGATGTTGGGCGCGTGAATGCACGGGCGCGGAATGTCGAGATCATCGTTCACCTGGACGGTCTTCAACTCGATGATGCGGCTTCCCGCAAGCCAGGCGAGCACGATGTTCTGGGCGAGCTGTGTGTGTGGGCCTGCCGCGGGTCCTACGGGGGTCGCGGCCCGACGCGAGAAATGGACGGCCGAGAAGTCCAGCGCAGGGTCGGGAATCCACCATTTCCTTTCCGGCAGGTCGAACACGGCGCCCGAGGTCTCCACCTCACGGCACATCCGGCGGGCCAGGTCGGCGAACGGGATCGGATACAGGTGAGCCATCTCGCCTACCTCACGGGGTCGCTGCAACCAGGTCGGACGCGGTGAACGAGTACTCCTCGTCCGCGATCTGCTCGGAAATATCGACCTGCGCGGACGTGGGGTAGCCGGCCGCTCCGTCGTACGTGACTTCAAAGACCACGGGGTCGTTCTCCAGGTCCCTCGCGAGTCTGTCGAACAGGCCATCGATCGTCTGGTACAGGGCGTACGTGTCGGGCGGCGCAGGGATATCCGACTCCACCAGGAATACAGTCGTGATCTGTCCGTCGGACACGGTCACCCGGGCAGTCTCGAGGAGTTGCGGAGGGCAGAAGCACGACAGCCGGTACAGGTACGTGTAGTGGGAGTAGCCGGTGGACTCCCAGCGGGCCCGGGCGCTCGCGAGCGCTTCGACTTCAGGGCTCAGCGGATCGTCTCCGCATCCGCCTGCCGCAAGAAGAACCAGGGCAAGCAGCAGGCTTCGGAACGGCACAGTGTTCACGGGCTCACCTCCCGGCGTGACTTGGGTACCGAGGGCCGTGCCGCCGCCGCGTCCGTCATCGGAAGCCTGAACCGGCGCTTCCCATCGAATGCATGGAGGGCCGCGGCGACGGCCCCGGCGGTCGGGACCAGGCCGATCTCGCCTACGCCCTTGGAGCCATAGCCACCTACCTCGTCCGGTACTTCCACGAGGATGACTTCGATCTCCGGAGTGTCCTTCGCCTTGAGAATCCCGAGGTCCCGGAGCAGCAGGGAGTCCGGGACTCCGTCCGTGCACGGAAAGTCCTCGGACAGGGCGTATCCGAGTCCCATGTGCACGCCACCTTCGATCTGGCCCGCGCACAACACGGGGTTGATAGCCCGCCCGACATCGTGCGCGGCCACTACCCTCTCCAGGCGCCCTTCGTCGTCGAGGATGACGACCTGTGTGGCGTAGCTGAACGTCATGTGCGTGACCGGGTCCGCCACGTCGGCACCCGGCTTGGTCGTAAAGTCACACACGTACTCACCGTGATACTCGCGGCCCGCGAGACTGCCCAGACCTACTGTTTCGCCTGTGCCTGGATCGAGATCGGCGGCCAGTTTCTCCGCCGCGATTCGTCCGGCAGCGGTGAGCAGGGCCGTAGCCCGGGACGCCGTCGTCATCCCGCACACGACCCGAGGGTCACTGGCCGTTCGGACGTCCATGGCATCCACCGGGAGTCCGGTCTCCTGGTGCACGACCTGGCGAAGCACGGTGAACAGGCCCTGGCCCATCTCGGTGTAGCCGGTGAGGATCTCGAGCCGTCCGTCCTCTCCCACGTGGAGGAGCACACGTCCGGAATCGTCCATCCCGTTCCCGATGCCCGTGTTCTTGATGCCGCAGCCGATGCCGGCGTATGTGGCTTCCTTGTAGACGTCACGCACGGCCTCCAGCGTCTGACGGATGCCGCAGCTGTCCGCCATCACCTGGCCGGTCGCGAATCGGTCGCCCGGGGCGAGGATGTTGCGCTCGCGGATGTCGTAGCCGTCGATCCCCACTTTCTCGGCCAGGAGATCCATGACGCCTTCGATGGCGAAGGATGCCTGGTTCGCCCCGAAACCGCGCATCGCCCCGCACGGCGGGTTGTTCGTGTAGATCGTTGTGGCCTCGATGTCCACGGCCGGCACCCGGTACGGGCCGCACGAGTGACCCGCGGCTCGCTCCAGCACCTTCAT
>JAUVPT010000310.1 GCA_030598525.1 Gemmatimonadota bacterium | reverse complement strand
TAATCCGAGACATGGACCCCCGCGTGGGACTGTGCGTCGACCTGGGCCACACCACACGAACCGGTGTCGACATAGTGGAGACCCTTGCCGAAGCCGGGGACCGCGTGCTCGACACCCACGTCAAGGACCTGCGTGACCTGATGGACAAGGACAGCCAATGCATCGTGGGTGAGGGTGCGATGCCAATGCCGGCGATCTTCCGGCAGCTCGTGGCCATGGGCTACTCGGGATACGTGAACCTCGAGTACGAGATCGACGCCCAGAACCCGCTGCCGGGAATGCAGCAGTCATTCGCGTACATGCGCGGCGTCCTCGCGGGCCTCGGTCTAGCGGAGCTGTAAGCGGGGCTCGGGAGGCGGGCGAGCGAGCGGCTTTCGCGCGTTCGAGGCTTAGCGGGGTGGGCATTCTAGCCATCCAAGTGGCTGGACAGCACCAATACCACAAGACATACTGGGGACCGGTGGATAGGAATTCCTGCTCAGAATAACACGGCTGATCATGACAGCGAGACCGAGACAATCTCACCGACCTGGAACGATCCGACTGCTCGCGATCGCGTTCATCCTCTCGTGGGCGGTTTCCTGCACATCGAAGGAACCATCCACGTGGGTAACAATCGTGTTCGACGTCGAGGACTATACCACCCCGGCCTCGGAGCGACTCGATGACATCCCCCTCTGGCTGGCCGAGACCATGACCGAGGTGGGGGTGAAGGGGACCTTCTTCGTCATCGGCGAGAAGGCCCGATCACTGGAGCGGCGAGGGCGCGCCGATGTCATCGCCGCCATGGCGCGGCACGATATCGGCAGTCACACCAGCCGCGGATCGATCCATCCCACGGTGACCGAACAGCTGGAGCTGGCGGATTGGGACGATGGCGTGGCCCTCATGCGGGAGCAGGAAGCAGAGGGGATCGAGGACCTGGAGCGTATCTTCGGCGTCCCGGTCAGCACGCTGGCCAGGCACGGCGGCTCGTACGGACCTCAGCTCGTTACCGCCCTGGGAGAGATGGGAAGAGGGTATGTCTACTCACCGATCTCCCTGCCCGGACACAACGCGGTCTGGTTCGTCAATACCCTCAACTTCCACGGCGAATACGGCGGCTTCGACAACACCTATTTCCGCGACAGCTTGTTCGAACCCGTCTTCGAGGAGCTGAAGCAGCGTTTCGATAAGGAGATCGCGGGTGTCGATGTTCTCAACATCTTCGCCGGCCATCCCTGCAAAGTGCGCACCATCCAGTTCTGGGACTTCAATTACTACTACGGCGCCAATCCCGATTCCTCGGAATGGCAGACCCCCGACCTGCGTCCCCTCGAGAGCATGGAGACCGCCCGCAAGAACTTTCGTCGACTGATGGTCTATCTCAAGGAGCGGGAGGACATCCGGATCGTGGGTTACCGGGAACTGATCGATCGTTTCTCCAGCCAGCCCGC
Organism: Gemmatimonadota bacterium; assembly: GCA_030598525.1. Taxonomy (GTDB): domain Bacteria; phylum Gemmatimonadota; class Gemmatimonadetes; order Palauibacterales; family Palauibacteraceae; genus Benthicola. The sequence goes on along the minus strand of JAUVPT010000310.1, from coordinate 1,529 downwards.
AACCATGCGGCGGAGAGTGCTCGAGGAGGCCGCCGGACGGGTGACGGCTGAACGGCAGGCCGTGATCCACGATCCGTTCTCACCGGCCGAGATATTCGCCGCCCTGGCGCATTCCATCCGGGAACACACGCGCAGCGGCAGGCTACCTGGGAGGGTGGACCGGATAAGCCCGCTGGGACCGATGCGGATGCCGGTGGAAGACCCGGGAATCGAGCAGGTGTCACGGGATCAGGCCGTCGTCCTCGCCAGGGAGGCAGACGAATTCATCTCGACCGAGGGCAGCCTCCCTCCGTGGCTGACAGTTGACGGGGCCAGGATCGGCACCGGGTCCCTGCTCGCTCTCTTCAGCGAACTGTTCCTGGACCTGTCAGCGGGTGAGGCGCCGGAGTCCTACGGGCTGACGGCATTCGAAGCCTGGCCTAAGCAACACGACGAGGAGATCGTGCGTCGGGTCGAGGGTTACAAAGACTGGCCGGTCCACCGCACGGACCTCGACATGAGTCCGATCGTCGAGTTCACCAGGCTGCAGCTCTGGACGCTCAAACCGGCCCTGGAGAGATAGCGTTCCCGGCCGGACCCGCGCCGGCTCAACGCTGAGGCACCATCAGTTCACGGCGCACGCACAGTCTGAGCACCGCGCCGCGGGCGAGAGTTGTCCTAGCCGCCGCGTCGAAGGGTCTACATATTCTTGGCCCATGACCGTCAGCCTGGCCCGATCCCACCATCGCCCTTGCGGAACGCTACGCGATCGAACGCAGGATCGGCGTGGGTGGCATGGCGATCGTCCATCTCGTCCGGGACGGGTGAGAGAGCCTGTGATGCTCCAATTCGCCATCGCATCGCTCGTCGTCTTTGCCTGCAGTCCGAACGAGCGTCCCGCCGATCCTCCGTGGGATTTCACGCCCAACATCGTCTGGATCGTGGCCGAGGACCTGAGTCCGGTCATTCCGCCGTTCGGCGACTCCACGATCACGACGCCCAACCTGAGCCGGCTGGCCGCCGAGGGCGTGCGCTACGGCAACGTGTTCTCCCCGTCCGGCGTGTGCGCGCCGAGCCGGGCGGCGGTGGCCACCGGGATGTATCCCACAGCCATCGGCGCCATGCACATGCGCACCGGGCCCTGGTGGGGGTCGGAGGCCAGCCCCGCCGCTCTGGAGAGACATCGGGAGTGGTTCACCCCCTACGAGGCGGTCCCTCCTGCCCACGTTCGCATGCACAGCGAGCTTCTCCGGCGGGGCGGATACTACACCACGAACCGCGCGAAACACGACTACCAGTTCCGCGCGCCCGTGACTGCCTGGGATGAGACGTCGCCGCGCGCGCACTGGCGCAACCGGCCGGCGGGACAGCCGTTCTTCTCGATCTTCAACCTCGGCGTCACGCACGAATCGCAGATCTGGGCCCGCGCAAGCGACTCGTTGCTCGTGGCCGATGATCTCGACGTGCCCGTCCCACCCAATCTCCCCACCACCGACGTGGCGCTCCGGGACGTCCGGCGGATGTATTCGAACATCAGCATCATGTACCGG
>JAUVPT010000103.1 GCA_030598525.1 Gemmatimonadota bacterium | reverse complement strand
TTCCCGGTCGTGCCCGAAGTATAGAGAATGAACAGGGGGTCCTCTGCGTCCATCTCCTCGGCCGGACAATCGGCAGAGGCCTGCTGGATCAGGCGGTGGTACCAGTGATCGCGTCCCTCCACGACATGCGTGAAACTCTCGTCGCCTTCTCCACCGCCGCGCCGGCGGACGATCACCACGCTCTCCACGATGTCCAGCCCCTCGATCGCCTCGTCCGTCATCCGCTTCAACGGAACGATCTGACCCCTCCTGTACCCGCCGTCCGCCGTGATCACGACCTTCGCTCCCGCGTCTATGATCCGGTCCCGCAGCGATCTCGCGGAGAAGCCTCCGAACACGACCGAGTGCGGTGCGCCCAGCCGGGCGCAGGCCAGCATCGCGACGGCGGCTTCAGGGATCATCGGGAGATAGATGGCGACGCGGTCGCCGCGCTTCACGCCCAGCGACCGGAGGGCGTTGGCGAACAGGCACACTTCGCGGTGGAGCTGCCTGTAGGTGAGGACCTTGCGATCGCCGGGCTCGCCCTCCCAGATCAGAGCCGCCTTGTTTGCGCGCCACGTCTCCAGGTGCCGGTCGAGGCAATTGTAGGCCACATTCAGTCGGCCGCCCGGAAACCACTTCGCGAATGGGGCGTTCCACTCGAGCACCCTGTCCCACGGTTCGAACCAGTGCAGCTCGCGGGCCCAATCCGCCCAGAAGCCCTCGCGATCTTGAGCCGCTTTCTCGTACGGTGTCTGGTCGCTGACCAGTGCACGATCCTGGAATCCGGCAGGCGGTTCGAACCGACGTGTTTCATGCAGCAGTACGTCGATTTCCCTGTGCTTGCCGTCGCTCATTCAGTCCTCCGCTCGAGGCCGTCTCCGGCCCGTATCATCCCATTGGATCAGCCGTGTAGCCCAGCCAGGTCATGATCAGTATGTAAGCCAGAATCGCGATACCGATCCATGTGAACAGAGGACTCGGTTTTCCTCTCGCGGCATTCCGGTCGAGAAACGGAACCAGAAACAGGAATACCCCGCCCAGGGCGAACGCCATGACGCCCACCAGTTCCCCTTCAATGCCCAGGATATGTGCCGGAAGGAGCTTCAGCTGATGGAACATGAACATGAAGTACCATTCCGGCTTGATCCCCGCCGGCGCCGCGGCGAATGGATCGGCCTTCACTCCCAGGTGGGCGGGGAGGAAGGCGGCAAGGGTGACCAGCAGCGCTACGGCGACGAGCCACCCGATCGCATCCCGCAGAAAGAAGTCGGGGACGAACTTCATCGCTCTCTTCGGCGACCCGCTGTTCTCGATGGACGGTGGTACGCTCATCCCCAGCTTCTGGACCAGGAGGAGGTGGAGCCCGAGAAAAAAGAATCCTATGGCTGGCAGGATCGCGACATGGACGCCGTAGAATCGTGTGAGCGTCGCACCCGTCACGTCGGTTCCGCCGCGAGCGATCTTGAGCGCGAAGTCTCCAACGAAGGGAAACACGCCTACGATTTCCGTGCCGACTCTGGTCGCGAAGAACGCGAGCTCGTTCCAGGGAAGCAGGTACCCCGTGAACCCGAAAGCGAGCGCCAGGGCCAGGAGAATCACTCCCGAGAACCAGGTGAGCTCTCGGGGCGGTCGGTAGGCCTTCATGAACAGGACGCTGACCAGGTGGACGAACGCCATGAAGATCATCAGGTTCGCCGCCCAGTGGTGGATCGATCGAACCAGCCATCCGAACTTTACGTCGGTCATCAGGAACTGGACGGACTCGTACGCCTCCTCCGCACTCGGCCGATAGTAGATGAGCAGGAGGATTCCGGTACCGATCTGCACCAGGTAAAGGAAGAGCGTCATCCCCCCCATGTAGTACCAGATCGAGTGTTTGTGGACCGGAACTTCCTTCTTCCGGGCGAGTGAGATGGCCGGAGCCAGGCCTATGCGCTGGTCCAGCCAATTCCAGATCGCGGACAGACGGGACTCGTGGTTCTCCATGCTCCTCACGCCTTCAGACCGACGACGATCTGATCGCCCCGGACGTTCACGTCATATGTTTCGAGCGGACGGGGCGGTGGGCCCTGAACGTTCGTGCCGGTCAGGTCGAAGAAGCCGTTGTGGCAGGCGCACCAGATCCGCGATTCATCCGTCCTGTACTGAACGGTGCAGGAGAGGTGGGTGCACTCGGCCGAGAACGCCCGCAGCTCGCCCGAGGGAGTGCGCACGAGAAGGCCAGGCCGATTCCCGAACCGGAATGACTTTCCCTGGTTGGTACCGATCTCGGCCGGACCGAACGGCAACGTCACACTGGAAGTGGCCGACTCCGCCTCCAGAGGCGGCACGACGAACCGGGCGACGGGATAGAAGGCCGAGACGACGAACGCGCCGGCGCTCGTGCCCAGGAGCCAGTTGACGAAACCCCTCCGGCTCTCGGTGGCAGGACGATCTGGTTTGGACATGACGAACTCCTGTCAAGCTCGGCCGGGCGAGTCGGCGGGTCCGGACCCGATCTGCCGAATCTTGAGGACGAGAGCGAGGATTAATACCAGGATGATCGCGACGGACGCGATAAGACCCATTCGGCGTACACGGAGATCCTGTAGTGCGGACTGTCCTTTTTCAAGACTCGCACCCGCGATTTCGCGGCCCGGCGCGAGCGCTTCCGTCACGGCATCCGGTGAAAACGAATGCATCGCGGCACGCCCCATGACCAGCGCGCTGTTCGAATCCTTCATATCCGCCTGGGCGGCGCTCACTTCCATGCCTGCCTGCTCCGCCTCGTGGAGGACAGCGGTTGCCTCGTCGATTTCCACGGTGAGCGAATCGATCCCGGCACGCATGGCCATCGCGGCGCTTCCCCCTGGATCGCCCTCTGTATGACACGCGGCGCACACGGCGCCGTCTCCCAGGCCGAGGAGGGAGTCTCCCGCCTCGAGGATCTCGTGATTGCTGTGACATGTGGCACACCCGGGCATTCCCATCTCCACGAATGTCTGCGCGTGCCGACTTTGCTCATACTGATCTGCCATCACGGCATGACACTGGCCGCAGACGTTGCCCACCCAAGAGATACCCGGTGGCGCCGCTCCGTGGTTTCCATGACAGTCGTTACAGGTGGGCGCCGAGATATCGCCGCCTTCGACCAGCGCCTCGTGATGCACCGAACGCGCGTACTTCTCGTTCTGATCGACGGGAATGTCATACGTGCCCATCCGAGCGGAGTCGTCGTGGCACCGACCGCAGGTCGAAGCGACGTTCGGAGGGTAGACGGTCGACTTCGGGTCCGACGCCGGTCGGATACCGTGCGGAGCGTGACAGTCCGCGCAGGTCGCGACCGCCGTGTCTCCGGCGGCAGCCAGTCGCTGGCCATGGCGTGACGTCCAGTACTCCGCCTCCTGGTCGACACGAAGCGATGGGTTGAACTGACGCATGAACTCGGCATCGGAATGACACCGCCCGCATACCGCGATGATCTCCTCGCCCCCGGGTGCCCCGAGAAATCCGAGTGCCGGGTCCATGCCTCCCGGTCCCGCGATAGAGGCATCGCCACCGTGGCAGTCCACGCATCCGAATCCGGCCGCCGCGTGGATATCCACCTCGAACTGCTCCACCTGGCGCGACAGTGGCTCAGAGTCGAGCGCCCGGTGGCATTCGATGCACATGTCCGAGGAATCCTGTGCGAACAGGCCCGGCGCTATACACAGGACGAGTCCGACGGCGACGACTGCGGCAAGGGTCATGTTTCTGTTCATCTGGATGCCGCTCCGAGGTATTCGAGAAGGTCGACCATCTCCGACCGGTCGATTGATGACCAATTTCCCTGCAATGGGTCCGATGCGTCCAGCACACTCAGGTGATTCCACAGTACGGCCACCCGGTCTGCGACATCAGGGCGCGGAGTGATTCGCGACAGGTCCTCTGCGGCCCGGCCATCGGCGCCCCAGCCATGGCATTCCAGGCAACCACTGGTTCGCGCCACTCCGGCTCCCCGCGCGGCATTACCCGAGGTCTGGAAATACCCGAGCGATTGAAGATATGCGAAGAGATCAGCCATCTCCCCCGGCTCGAAGCTGGGGGGGAGCTCCCCTCGAGCGGCGAAGGCGGCGCGCATCGCGGGCCCCTTGTTCCACAGCGCCGCGAGATACGCCTCTGCGCTTCGTCGGCTTGCGCGCGCTGCCAGCTCGGGGGCGGTGCCGGCTCCCAGCCCGGCGATCGTATGGCAGGCCTGGCAGTTCTGGCGCTCCACGAGCGACCGGCCCCGACCGGCGTCCCCCGGGAGGACCCATCCCGGAGAATCCGTCACCGGATCATCGTCCGGCGATGACGCCACGAAAAACGCTCGCAGGTTCGACAGGTCTTCCGCAGACAGTATCGGATACGGAATCCCCAACTCGTTCATCTTCGGAATCATGGCGCCCGAGTGGTTCCACAATCCCGCTGCCAGCCCGTGCGGGCTGCGCAACGATGGAATCCGGTCGAGTGCCGGTCCGATCACTCCTCCCGCGGTTCCCACGCGGTGGCAGCGAACGCACCCTGACTCCCGGAACAGCTCTGCACCCGCGTTCGCCGAACCTGCCCGCTCCGCACCGCCCAGCATGTAGACGTAGGCCACGAGATCGCCCGCTTCACGAGCGCTCAAACGAGGTCGTCGGATAGAGAGAGAGTCCATCCGGGCCGCCATCTCCGGCAGGTGGTTCCACAGCGCGGCCGTGATCCCGTACACGTCCGTGGTAGACGAAGTCGTCCGCAGGTCGGGGCCGACCGAGCCAGCACTGCCACTAACGCTGTGACACGCAACGCATCCCTGCTCACCGAAGACGGCCGCCCCGGCGATCGCGCTCTGTGCGGCAGCCGAGGGCTCCTGGGCGCAAAGGGGTGAGGACGCCAGGAAGTGAGTCAGCAGGAACGCGGCCGAACACAGCGGCAGACGGGGATGAAGATGTACAGTTGTCCGAACACTCATTCGGGACCATCCGTGTCACGGTGCTCGTGTACGGGGCGCGACAATGCCTGTCCGCCCCCTTTTCTCGTCGGTGCGTACGGCTCAGGTCCGAGCGTGAACACAGCTTCATTGGAGTATAACGGGACTCATACTAGATACGCAGTGCGACCTGCGCGAGTGCACCCGACAACTGTCGCCTTCCGCGGTTCTCCATATATGACGCCGTGCCTCCCGTGTGGTGGCCACCCGATCGATCCATCCATAGCTTGAACTTCCAACGGATCCCGCGTCAGCCTCTGGCGGCCGGGACACGGGCGATCCTGATCCGTGGCAACCGCTCTCAATCCGGACAGACTGCGATGAATTCCTCCGAACGCGGCCTCGAGTCACTGCTGATGATCGGGCTCCTTCTACTGCTCGGTCTGATGTTGAGCCTGTTCGCCGTCCTCTACGCGATCCCTGCTGAGCACCTGACACTTCCGGACCGACAGAGCGCGCTCCGGATGGGGCGTATCGACAAGATTCCAGTGGGCGGGAGCCGGGTGAACAACTGGGGAGAAGAGATCGTGCTTCTCGTGCGAATCTCAGACGACGAGTTCTACGCCATACAGGGGACGTCTACCCTCGATGGTTGCATCCTCGAGTGGGACCAGCAAACGTTCCGGGTCGTCTCGCCCTGCGGCCATCAGACGTATGACTTGCGAGGACGTGCCGTCGAAGGACTGACGACCCGCCCACTCAGGCGTTACGACGTAAGCGTCCAACGCGGGCTCGTCTTCGTGACCCGCGAGCAGGGGTGAAGACGATGCGAGAGCGGATCACTGCGTGGCTCAAGCAGTTTCGCGACGACGTCAGGCAGAGTGCGGATCCCGCTTTGCTGGGCGCGCTTCGCGTGGTTGGCCTTCTGTACGGGAAGATCGATCGGAATGTCCCGATCGACCAGTCCCTGCGTCAATCCTGGAGCCGGCGTCTTCCCGCGAATGTCAGCTGGAAACACGCCTTCGGAGGCATCGCCTATTTCCTGTTCATGATCCTCGTCGTGAGTGGCGTTCTCCTGACGTTTTATTACAGGCCGTCGGTGGACGAGGCGTATCCGAGCATTCAGTTCATCGTGTCGGAGGCTCCATTCGGCTGGCTCCTGCGGGACATGCACGTGTGGGCGGCGAGTCTGATCGTCGTGGCGTTGCTGGCCCATTTGGCGCGGATCCTGTTTGCAGGCGCGTACAAGCCCCCGCGCGAGACGAGCTGGTTCGTGGGGCTCGCTCTGTTCGCCGTGGTCATCGTATTCGGTGTGACCGGATACTTGCTCCCG
>JAUVPT010000076.1 GCA_030598525.1 Gemmatimonadota bacterium | reverse complement strand
CGCACGAAGGGTCCTTCTTCAGACTTCCGCCGGTGCCCCCTCCATCGCCTTTTCAAACGCCTGCTCGAGGTCCCTCTCCAGGTCGTCGTAGTCCTCGCAGCCAACGGCGATTCGGACCAGATCGTCCGTGATTCCCGCCTTGCGTCGCTCGTCGGGGGACACTCCCGCGTGCGTCATGGAGGCGGGATGTTCGATCAGGGTCTCGATGCCGCCAAGGCTTACCGCAAGGATCGCCAGCTCGACGCTGTTGATGAAGCGCCGTCCGGCCTGCAGGCCGCCTCGCACGCCGAAGCAGACGATCGCTCCGGGACCTCGCATCTGCTGCTTCATGAGGTCGTGCTGCGGGTGGTCCACGAGGCCCGGGTAGTTGACCCACTTCACGGCGGCGTGACGCTGCAGGTAGTAGGCGAGGGCACGAGCGTTCGCCTGCGCCCGCTCCATCCGGAGGCCCAGCGTCTTGATGCCGCGCAGAACCAGCCACGCTTGATGCGGATCCATGGTGCCGCCCAGGTTCACGTGCACGGAGCGGATCCGCTCCAGCACCTCTTCCTTGCGGGCCACGATGATCCCGGCCACCACATCGGTGTGGCCGTTAATGAACTTCGTCATGCTGTGAATCACGACATCAGCTCCGAGCTGCAACGGGTTCTGCAGGTACGGTGAAGCGAACGTGTTGTCCACGGCGAGAATCGCTCCTGCCCGATGGGCAATGTCCGCGCAGCGCGCGATGTCGGTGAGTTTCAGGGTCGGGTTCGCCGGGCTCTCGATATAGACGAGCTTCGTATTCGGTCGCATGGCACGGGCCACATTGTCCGGATGGGACGAATCGACGAAGGTCGCCTGCACCCCGAAACGCGTGTACTCGGTCTCGAGGATGGTCCGCGTCGGGCCGTACACGCAGTCAGTGACGACGGCATGGGAGTCCTGGCCGAGAAAGGTCATGTACACGGTATTGATGGCCGCCATCCCGCTCGAGGCGCCGAGCGCTCCATGCCCGTGCTCGAGCAGGGCGACATTGCGCTCCAAGGCCGCCGTGGTGGGGTTTCCAAGACGCGTGTACTTGTAGCCTGCCTCCCCGCCGAACCGCGCAGCACCCTGGTCCGCGTCGGTGAACGCGAACGTGGAGGACTGGTAAATCGGGGTGCTGACGGCACCCGTTTCCGGGTCCACATGTTGCCCGCCGTGAATGATCCTGGTATGGGGTCCTGCTCGACTGACATCGTCCATGGTGCTGTCCTCGGAAATGCGTTCCGTTTCTGGACTGAGTCAGTACTGCAAAACCTTTGCCGGACTGGTGGACCCGAATCCCGCCTAGAAGAACGTCAGGCCGAGCGTCAGCATCCCGAGCTGGTTGTTGCTCTGCGTTTGGGAACTGACGTCCTGGAACAGCCAGTCCGCGCCCAGGGCGAGGTACAGGCCGTCCGTCAGCCGAATGTCGTAACCGAGGCCGAGGGTCGTGCCTAAGCCCCAGGTCGTGCCGTCGCTCGCGACGTTTGCCGAGACGCGGGAGAAGGCACCCCCGATGCCTCCTTTGAAGTAGAATCCTCCCGTAGCGCTCGGGTAGAAGAGAACGGTCCCGCCGACGAAGCCGCGAGTGAGGTCGACGCCTCCTTCGCTATAGAACCAGCCGATCACGTCTCCCCCCACGACCCACTTCGGCGACAGGGCCCAACCGGCCCGCGCAAAAGCGGTGAACCCGGTGAGGCGCTCGCCTTCCGAGTTCTCCGTGAGGTTGAACCCGACTCCGCCGCCGACCGAGCCCCAGAACCCGTCCCGGACAGCATCCTGCGCCTCGAGGGGGGACGCCATGAACGCGAGGCCGACTACGAGCGACAGTACGACGGTCTTCAGGCAGCGCATCGTCTCACTCCACTCCGGGGTTCCTGGTCAGGTCCGGTCGCGCGGACCCCCGAACCGGGATACAATATCCGGGCGCGCCACCCGGCGCGCGACTGCGGGCGGCACAAAACGACATTGAGGAGGCAGCTGCGCCCCGGGGGCGCCGGCGCCTCCGGCTCTTCTCACCCGGGAGGCGGAGTTGGACGAGCAAACCACTCCGACCAGGCTCACCGGCCGTACAGGGACCTACCCAGAGTTCACGTGGGCGGGCGTCCTGGTGGGCTACGGCATCGGAATCCTCATCGCTGTCAGTATCGGATACCTGAGCCTCAAGCTGGGCTTCTCGATCGAAGGCTCGGAGCTGGCGGCGATCCTCGGGTTCGGGATCCTGCGCGGCCTGATGCGCCGCAACAGCATCATCGAGAACAACATCCAGCAGACCCTGGCGAGCGCAGTGAACGGAGCCTCGGCCGGGATGATGTTCTCGGTGCCGGCGCTGTTCATTCTCGGGATCACGGACTTCAACTACCCGCTGCTGGTCCTCGGCTGCATCGCGGGCGGTATCCTGGGGATTGCCTTTATCATCCCGCTCCGGAAGCAGATGATCGACTACAACCGCCTGGCTTTCCCGGGCGGGATCGCCACGGCGGCCGTGCTCAAGTCGCCGGGAGCCGGGATCCACAAGGCGTGGCTGCTGGTCGGCGGAGCCCTGGTGGCCGCGCTCGCCCACTTCATCAGCCTCAAGACCGGCGTCGAGAACTACGACCTCGGGGTCGTGCTCGGACTTCCCGAGTACATGAACGGGATCTGGTACCTGTCGCTGCTCACGGTCGGAGTGGCCTTCCTGGCCGGCAAGGGTGGGTTCTTCTTCATCGTCGGGGGCTACGTCTGCTACTGGTTCCTGGCGCCGATCATGAGCGCCTCGGGAATCCTGCCGGATGCCGCCACCCTCCAGGCGTCGGGCATGGGCATCGCCGACTACCTGCGGCTCAACCTGTTCCGGCCCACCGGCATCGGGATGCTGATCGGCGGCGCGCTGATGGGTATCGTGCTCGCCCTCCCGCTCGTGGTCAGCGCCATCCGCAGCATGCGGGACGCGGCGAAATCGCGTTCCGAGATGTCGCAGGACGAGCTCCCGATCCAGATGCTCTACATGGGCGTCGCGGCGGCCTTCGTCGTCCTCGCGATCATCTCGTGGACCGCGGTGGCCGAGGTGGGCCTGGGGCGGGGACTCACGATGGCGCTGCTCGGCACGCTGTGGATCTGGGTGGCCGGGGTCGTCCTCTCGGAGTGCATCGGGCGGACCAACTGGTCACCTCTCTCGGGCATGACCCTGATCGGGGTCACGCTCATGATCCTGGTGACCAGCGGCATTGGAGACAGGGGTTCGATCATCGCTTCGGTGACCGTCGGCGCCGCCATGTGCGTGGCCATGGCCCAGGCCACCGACCTGATGCTCGACCTGAAGACGGGCTACCTGGTGGGGGCGATACCGAAGCAGCAGCAGAAAGCCCAGTTCCTCGGCACGTGGATCGGGCCGATCATCATAATGGGCCTGATCGTGGTCCTGCATCAGGCGTATACGCTTGGGAGCGATCAACTGCCGGCGCCGCAGGGCCAGGCCCTGGCGAGCGTGATCGAGGGAATCCTCGGCGGCGACGTACCGCGTGACAAGTACATCACGGGAGCCGGCCTCGGGGCGCTCCTCAGCGCGAGCGGCATCGGAGGCCTGGGGGTCCTCGTGGGCCTCGGCTTCTACCTCCCGTTCAATATCGTTCTCACGTACACGGTCGGGACCCTGCTCCGCGTGGTTGCCGACTGGAAGCTCGGTGTGCTGTGGAGCGAGGACGTGGGGATTCCGATCGCCGCCGGGCTGATCGTGGGAGAAGCGCTGATCGGAGTGGTTTACTCGCTGTTCATCGTGTTCGGGTGAGGAGGGCGACATGAGTCTACGATACTTCGGATACCTGCTCATCCTGGTCGGCTTCCTCGGCGGCTCCCTCGAGGTCGTCAAACAAGTGGAGGGCGTGAGCACGGCGTCCTTCCTCGTGTGGTTGGGAATCGGGATCGTAGGAGTGATCGTCGCCCAGCGGGCCCGCAAGGCGGAGGCGACGGATGTAGAAGTCATCACCACCAACGTCCGGGCCATCGAGTCGAGCCTGCAGAACCTCTCGACCGAAGCCCAGAAACTGAACGCCGAGAAAGCGGATATCAACGTCTACGACCTGCGTCATCGAATCGATGAGCGGTTCCTGCCGGACCTTGCCAGGTTCGTGGACGCGCGCGAGAGCATCGCTCACAGCTACGGCCTCAAGGCCTACGCGGAAGTGATGAATCGTTTCGCGACCGCGGAACGATCGCTGAATCGGGTATGGTCGGCTTCGACGGACGGATACATCGACGAGACGTCGGCCTACCTCGAGAAAGCCGCGACCTACTTCGAGGACGCGCTGACGACGTTCCAGACGATCAAGGCGACGGGCGGTCTGCTGACGCAGGAGACCCCGACGGTCTGACGAAGCAGGAAACCCGGGCGGGGGACTGACCGCCCGGGGTCTTCGTTACGCTCCCAGCCTGTCCGGGTTGAGTTCCTCCAGCTCCGGCAAGACGAACGTTCCGTCCTTCCGAATCAGCACGTCGTCGAACCAGACTTCGCCGCCGCCGTACTCCGGCCTCTGAATGAGGACCAGGTCCCAGTGGATCTGGCTCCGATTGCCGTTGAACGCCGTCTCGTAGGCATTCCCCGGAGTGAGGTGCATGCTGCCGGCGATCTTCTCGTCGAACAGGATGTCTTTCATCGGCTCGAGGATGTGCGGGTGGAAGCCGAGCGAGAACTCGCCGATGTAGCGCGAGCCCTCGTCCGCGTCGAGTACCTCGTTCAGGTGATCAGTGTTCGTGCTTCGCGCCTCGACGATCTTCCCCTGCTCGAAACGGAAGAACACGTCCTCGTGCGTCACGCCCTGGTAGATCGTGGGCGTGTTGTACTGGATCGTTCCCTCGATGCTGTCCTTCACCGGGGCCGTGAATACCTCTCCGTCCGGAATGTTGCGCTTGCCGTCGCACGGCATGGCGGGGATGCCCGCGATGCTGAATCGGAGGTCCGTGCCGGGTCCCTTGATGTGCACCCGATCCGTGGATTCCATCAGCTCGCGCAGGGGCTGCAGGGCCTCCGACATGCGCTCGTAGTCCATCGTGCACACGCGGAAATAGAAGTCCTCGAACTCCTCGGTCGAGCGCTCGGCCAGCTGAGCCATCGACGGGTTCGGCCAGCGGAGGACGACCCACCGCGTGTCCGGCACCCGGATGTCCATATGGACCCGCTTCCAGATGTAGCGTTCGTACATCTTCTGCTGGGCCTGCGGAACGTCGGACAGCTCCGAGACGTTGGGGGCGCCGCGCACGCCGATGTAGGCATCGACACCCTTCATGTACGTTTCCTCCGACGCGGCCATGAGGTCGAGCTGCTCCTCGGTGGCGCCAAGCAGGAGCCGTCTCAGCACTTCTTTGCTCTTGAGGAGGACGTTCGGGACGACACCGGCTTCGTGCGCCACTCGAACGAGCTCCTTGGTGAACGCCGCCGGCGTGTCGATCGCCTCGATCAGCACCTTCTCGCCTGCCTGGAGTTCGCAGGAGTAGTGGATCAGGGTCCGGGCCAGTTTCGTGAATCGGGGATCAGTCATCGTATCGTCGCTCGGTTGGGTGGTAACCTCGGCCGCCGGCGGGGGAGGACGACGCTCGAGAGTCGGGAAAGTTTGCGGGCGTGGCGAGTATCGTGCAATGCCCCCTTCGCTCCAGCCGGCCGCGAGCGTAGCATGGACAGATGATCAAGCCATCCGCTGTAAGGACGCCGGTACTGGTGACGACACTGGTAGGGACCCTCTATGTAGTGGCCGCATGCGAGCCTGCGGACCTCTCTGATGCGTCTACGCCTCCTGCCGTGCTGGGTGAGCCGCGAGTACTGCCGTCGCCGGCGAGGTCCGGAAGCGGAGAGCCGAACCTGTTCGTCGTCGGCGACACGATCCTGATGAGTTGGCTCGAACCTGTGGGCGAAGAGGTCGCGCTCCGCTTTGCCCGCCTGGTCGGCGACGCGTGGGACGAGCCGATGACTGTCGTCCGCCGCGCCGACCTCTTCGTGAACTGGGCCGACTTTCCCTCCGTCATTCAGCTTCCGGGCGGTTTGCTGGCGGCTCACTGGCTCCAGTACTCCGGTCCCGGCACGTATTCCTACGACGTCCTGGTGTCGACGTCACGTGACGGCGGGTCGACGTGGAGCGAGTCGGGACGACCCCACTCGGACGGCACACCCGTGGAACACGGTTTCGTGAGCCTCTTTCCGGCCTCAGGGACCGACGCCCTTACCGCCGTTTGGCTGGACGGGAGGGCCTATGCCGACACGACGGCTGCGAAGCCGTTCATGTCACTACGCCAGGCCTCGCTCGGGTCGGAAGGCGGGTGGACCGACCGCCATGTCCTGGACGACCGCACATGCGACTGCTGCCAGACGTCTGCGGCTCGAACTCCGGACGGAGTAATCGTCGCTTACCGTGGGCGGACGGACGACGAGATACGGGACATACGCGTGGTTCGGTACGGGGCGGGACGATGGTCCGATCCTGTCACCGTACATGACGACGGTTGGGAGATTCCCGCCTGTCCCGTGAACGGACCTTCCATCTCCGCCAGGGGCGACACGGTAGCGATCGCCTGGTTCACGGCGGCGGACGAGAAACCGCGCGTCCGGTTGGCCTTTTCCCACGACGGGGGGCGCACATTCCGCGATCCCGTCCTGATCGACGGGGACCGGCCGCTCGGCAGAGTGTCCGTGTCGGCGATCGAGGGCGGAGCCCTGGTTACCTGGCTGGCCGCCTCTGAGTCAGGGGCGATGGTCCTGGCCCGATCGTTCGGACTGGGCGGCCGCGCAACACGAGCGATCGCGATTGGCGAGTCCAGCGCCGAGCGGGCATCCGGTTTCCCCTCCATGGTGACCAGGGGACGGGAGATGGTGGCCGCGTGGACGCTGCCGGGGGACCCCCGAACCATCCGGATCGTCGCGGCTCCTCTCTACTGAGATCCAGGTTGCTGCTGACTGTTCAGTCGGACCGGCCGCTCTTCCGTCCGGTGCTCAGCTTGTTTCGAACCTCCCGGCGTGGAAGAGCCGCCATCCGCTCGGCCCTGCTCTCCACGTAGGCGTCCACAATCGAGGCCTGGTGTCTGGTCATCTGCCGCAGGGACCAGGAAATGGCCTTCGTGATCATCGGATCCCGTTCGTCGATCAGCCGGTCAACCTGATTCAGCGTCCATTCCCCGAATTCCGTCCCGTCGCGGTTTAGGTGGACGCTTGCCACCAGTCCGAGCCTGCGGCTGTACAGGTGCGGATCCCCGACGAGTTCTTCCAGGTAGGCCAGGCGACTGACGGAGTCGGCCTCGACCCACGGACCGAGGATG
>JAUVPT010000029.1 GCA_030598525.1 Gemmatimonadota bacterium | reverse complement strand
TCGCTTTCAAGATCTCGGCCGTGCCGTTCCACATGTGGACGCCCGACGTCTACGAGGGAGCGCCGACACCGGTCACCGGCTACATGGCGGCCGGAGTGAAGGCCGCCGCCTTCGCGGCCCTTCTTCGTATCGTCACGGTCGAGCTCGCGCCGGCGGCGTCGATCTGGGCGGTCGTTTTGTGGTGGCTCGCCGTACTGACGATGGTCGTCCCGAACCTCATCGCGCTGGCGCAGGACAACGTGAAGCGGATGCTGGCGTATTCGTCCATTGCGCACGCGGGCTATCTTCTGGTCGGAGTGGTCGCGGGCAGTGCGTCGGGGCGATCCGCGGCGCTCCTCTACCTGGCCGTCTATGCCGTGATGACACTCGGCGCTTTTGCTCTCGTCGGAGTGGTGGCGAGTGCGGAAGACTCGCGAGGCGGTCTGGCCGATTTTCGGGGCCTGGGATGGCGTCGGCCTTTGCTTGGGGCGCTGCTCGTCTTGTTTCTTCTTTCCCTGGCCGGATTCCCGCCGACCGGCGGATTTATCGGCAAGCTGTATCTACTGCTGGCAGCAGTGGAATCCGGCCATGTGACGCTGGCTGTCATTCTCGTCCTCACGAGTTTCGTGTCCTACTACTACTACCTCCGGGTCATCTGGAAGATGTACTTTGAGGAGGCTCCGGAGGACGCTGCGCTTCCCGCGGCCCCGGGCGCCGCCTTCCGTCTCGCAGCGATCGTCGCGGCCGTATTGATCCTGGTCGCCGGCCTGTTCCCGGGTAGGGCAATCCGCATGGCGGAGCATGCGGGGGCGGATCTTGCCCCGCGTCAGGTCGCCCCATTGTCACAGCCTGCGGCCCCGGTAGGAATAACTGAGACGAACACGGACTGACGTCACCGGTAGTCGCATCGGACCACGCCCCGTCCCGGCCGTTCCGGCGGCCGACGGGGCGTCGGCCGCAAAGGTTGGATTCCTCTTGCTTGCAGGTCCCAATGAACGTATCGAGCACCATCTTCAGGGAATATGATATCCGGGGGATCGTCGGAGACGACCTGACGGTGGAGGTCACCGAGGCCGTGGGAAGGGCCTACGCCACGCGCCTCAGAAGGACCGTGGACAGACCCGTCGTGGCAGTCGGGTACGACAACCGTCCGAGTTCCCCCGAGTTGGCCGATGCCCTGGCGGAGGGGCTGAATGCTGCCGGCGCCGATGTCCGTCTCGTCGGGACAGTGCCGACACCGGCGCTGTACTACGCGGCGGACGTATGGGGTACGGACGGAGGCATTCAGATTACGGGATCCCACAATCCGCCTGAGTACAACGGAATCAAGATGATCGTGGGGGACCGGGCCCTGTATGGAGCCGCAATCCAGGAGCTCAGGGAGCTCGTGGAAACGGATCGATACGTGGACGGCGCGGGGCGCACGGAGCGCCAGGAAATCCTGGAGCGCTACGCCGCGGAGATCGGCCGGCGGGCCGGAGTGGAGGGTCCCGTGCGGCTGGTCCTCGACTGCGGAAATGGCACGGGATCGGTGATCGCGCCGCAGGCCCTCGCGCTGGCCGGAATCGAGGTAGACTGTCTGTACTGTGAGTCCGACGGAACATTCCCGAACCATCATCCCGACCCGACGGTCGATGAAAATGTGGTTGACCTGATCGCTCGGGTGAAGGCCACTGGGGCGGATCTCGGCGTGGGTCTGGACGGCGATGCCGACCGGATCGGCGCGGTCACCGAGACGGGTGGCATCGTTCGGGGCGACCATCTGCTCCTTCTGTACGCGCTGGACGCTCTGCCCCGGTATCCGGGCGCGGAGATCGTCTTCGATGTGAAGTGTTCGAAGGCGTTGCCGGAGCTGATTGCCCGCGCCGGTGGCGTACCGGTCATGTGGAAGACGGGGCACTCGTTGATCAAGGAGCGCATGAAGGAGTCCGGGTCTCCCATAGCAGGTGAGATGAGCGGGCATATTTGCTTTGCTGACAACTTCTTCGGTTTTGATGATGCGATCTATGCGGCCGCGCGGTTGGCAGGGCTGGTGCAGAGGAGTGGAAAGCCGTTCTCCGAGCTGGCGGCCGCCATACCGGCCTATCCGTCTACCCCGGAACTCCGGGTGGACTGCGCAGAGGACCTGAAGTTTGATGTCGTTGCCCGGGCGGTGGAGCACTATCAGGCCAGCCACCCGGTGAACGACATTGACGGTGCGCGGATAGAGTTCGATGGCGGTTGGGCCCTGATCAGGGCGAGCAATACTCAGCCGGTCATCGTCCTTCGATTCGAGGCGGATTCGGTCGCGGAACTGAGGAGCATTCGCGATGAGGTGGCCGGATATCTGGGTGGCGAAGGGGTAACCGTTCCCGAGCTCGCCGGGAGTTGATGCGTCCGTGAGTCCGAAGGGACGGTCCGTCATTGTCGCCATCGGGGGGAACGCCCTGTCGCCGGCTGGAGAGTTGGCCTCGGTGGCAAACCAGTTCCGGCACACCCGTGACAGCATGGAGCCGATCGTCAACCTGGCCCTGCAGGGATGGAATATCGCGGTCGTGCACGGAAACGGACCGCAGGTCGGTGACGAATTGCAGCGCAACGAGGTGGCTCGCTCGAAAGTCGAGCAGCTTCCTCTCGGGGTGCTCGTCGCCGCCACGGCGGGCTGGATCGGATACATGATTCAACAGTCGCTGCAGAATGCGCTGGCGGCTGCGGGAAGCGATCGGCGAGTAGTGACCCTGATCACCCAGTCGCTTGTCGACCCCGATGATCCGTCGATGCGCGAGCCGACGAAGTTCATCGGGCGGGGGATTCGACCCGGCGTGGCAGACGAGCTGCGAGACGAAGGCGTCAGGATCGAGGCCGACTCGCGGGGCAACCTGAGGCGACGGGTGCCGAGCCCCGTGCCCGTTGAGATCTGCGAGTCCAGGATGGTGGCGGAGCTTGTGGCACGCGGGGATATCGTAATCGCCGCCGGTGGGGGAGGAATCCCCGTCTACCGCGATCCGCAGCTGGGCCTGGAGGGTGTGGACGCCGTGGTGGACAAGGACCGGGCGGCCGCCCTGCTGGGACATGAGATCGGCGCGACCGTGCTGTTGATCCTGACGGACGTCGACGGTGTGTATGAGAACTGGGGCAAGAAGGACGCCCGGCTGGTGTCCAGGCTGACGGCTTCGGAGGCTCGGACCCTCATCGAGTCCGGGGCCCTCGGGTCCGGGAGCATGGGGCCGAAGGTCGAAGCCGCCGCGCATTTCGTCGAAGGGGGGGGAGAGCGCGCGATCATCGCGGCTCTGTATGACGGACCGGCCGGTCTGGCCGGTACGTCGGGAACGACCGTTACGCCGGACCGTATTCCTTCCGGCGGGTTTGAGTAAACACGAGACGACAAGGCAGTCATGAATATTCACGAATATCAGGCCAGGGAAATCCTGCGGGCTCACGGTGTGCCGGTTCCTCCGGGCGAAGTCGCGACGACGCCCGAAGAAGCGGAGCGCATCGCGGCAGGGTACGGGGGCATGGTCGTGGTGAAGGCCCAAGTACATGCTGGAGGGCGGGGAAAGGCCGGCGGCGTCAAGCTGGCCGATGATGCGGCAGACGCTCGGGAGAAAGCGGACGCGATCCTCGGGCTGGAGATCAAGGGACTTACGGTTGAGAAAGTCTTGGTCGCGCCCGCGGAGGACATCGCCACGGAAGCCTATCTCGGTATCGTGATGGACCGCGGTTCCCAGAGCGACGTCATCATGGTCTCGTCCGAGGGCGGAATCGACATCGAGGAGGTAGCCGCTACTCATCCGGAAGCGATCCGGAAACTGGCGGTGGACGCCCGCTACGGGCTGCTCCCCCACCAGGCGTCAGCCCTCGCCTACGCCCTGTACTCCGACGCGAAACTGGCCAGGCAGGCGGCCCGGATCATCTCGCAGCTTTACGAGGCGTATCGGGCCGCGGGTTGCACGCTGGCGGAGATCAATCCGCTGATCTCGACCCCTGCAGGCGAGGTAAAAGCGATCGACGCCAAGATGAACATTGATGACAACGCGTTGTTCAGACTTCCGAACGTGGAAGCGATGCGCGACGAAGCAGCCGAGGATCCGGCCGAGCGCAAGGCGCGCGAGGCGGGTCTGAGCTACATCCAGTTGGACGGCGATGTCGGTTGCTGCGTCAACGGGGCAGGGCTGGCGATGGCCACCATGGACCTTGTGAAGTACTACGGTGGGGAGCCGGCCAACTTCCTGGACATCGGTGGGTCATCCAATCCAGACAAGGTCGTTACGGCCTTCGAGATCATGACGTCGGATACGAAGGTCAAGTCGATCCTTTTCAACATCTTCGGGGGCATCACGAGGTGTGACGATGTGGCCAATGGGATCGTGGAGGCGACACGGAGGATCGTGGTGGAGCTTCCCATTGCAATCCGCCTGACCGGCACCAATGAAGAGCTGGCCGTCGACATCCTGAAGGAGAACGGGTTCGAGGCCATGACCGACATGGACGAGGTGGTGAAGCGGGCCGTCGCGATGGCCGCGGGCACGTCGAGCTAGCCAACCGGGAATCAGCACAGACCGCAGAGGATTTTCAGGAATGAGCATATTCATTGACGGTAATACCAGCCTGGTCGTGCAGGGGATCACGGGACGGGACGGCTCCTTCCACACGCGCCAGATGATCGAGTACGGGACGAAGGTCGTCGCGGGGGTGACCCCCGGGAAGGGCGGTCAGGTCTTCGACGAATCGGTCCCCGTGTTTGATACGGTGGCCGAGGCTGTGGAGAAGACGGGGGCCAGCGCCAGCGCGATCTACGTGCCCGCGGCCTTCGCCTCGAGCGCAATCTTCGAGGCGGCCGACGCAGGAGTGGACCTCATCGTGTGCATTACCGAGGGAGTCCCGGTTGGCGACATGATGACCGCGCTTCCCTACGTCCGGGAAAAGGGGGCCCGCCTGATCGGCCCGAATTGTCCCGGCCTGATAGCGCCGGGCATAGGCAAGATCGGAATCCTGCCAGGCCAGATCGTGACTCCGGGACCCGTGGGGATCGTGAGTCGCTCGGGCACCCTGACCTACGAGGTCATCTTCCAGCTCACCCGTCACGGCATCGGCCAGTCCACGTGCATCGGCATCGGTGGTGATCCACTGATCGGCACCGATTTCGTGGATTGCTTGAGGGCGTTCGAAGAAGACCCGAGTACTGGCGCCGTGGCCATGATCGGCGAGATCGGGGGAACGGACGAGCAAGTGGCCGCCGAGTTCGTTCGAGATCACATGTCGAAACCGGTGGTCGGGTTCATCGCGGGTCAGACAGCGCCGCCAGGTCGGCGTATGGGCCATGCGGGAGCCATCATTTCCGGATCCGAGGGGACGGCGGCCGAGAAGATGAGCGCGTTTCGCGAGTGCGATATCGCGGTTGCGGAAAGGCCGGCTGATCTGGTGGGCCTGATCGAGTCGAGACTCTAGGCACAGTCGAGGGGATAGCTTGAATATGAACGAGACCGATACTCTCACGATCATCAAGCCGGATGCGTTCGGGTCGGGAAAGGCGGGGCACATCATCGCGCACCTGGAGAGCGCCGGGTTCCGTGTCGTGGCGGCGGCCGTGAAACATCTGAGCCGCGACGAGGCGCAGGCCTTCTACGCCGTGCACCGGGAACGACCCTTCTTCGCCTCGCTCGTCGAGTTCATGACATCGGGGCCGTGCATGCCGATCATCTTGCGGCGCGAGAACGCGGTTCCCGAGTTGCGCACGGTGATCGGGGCGACGGACCCCGCGGAGGCGGATGAGGGTACGGTCCGGGCGCTATTTGCGGAGAGCAAGGAGAGGAACGCGATCCACGCCTCGGACTCGGCGGAGAACGCGGAAATAGAGATCTCCTTCTTCTTCGCGGGCACGGAGCGGCTTCCCGGTTGATGGAGGCGTCACGTGTGATTGACAAGACACACCTGAATGGCTATGAATAGCGGCTTCCCGGCAGGACGGGTCGATCTGGACAGGCTCCGGGCGGGGCCGGTGCATTGGTCGGGAAACCTGCCTGCCGAGCCTGGCGCGTGGGGTCTGGATGAGCTGGGGGCCGCGGACGCGCCCCGGCTCGAGTACAGGGCCGAGTCTGGCGCACGAGGCAGCGTTCGGGTGGTGGGTCGTCTGGCGGCAACGCTCAGGCTGGAATGCCGGCGGTGCCTGGACGAGATTCAGTGGCCGATGGAAGTCGCTTTCGATTTCCGGTTCGACCCTGCGGTGAAGGAGTGGGAAGAGGAAGCCGGGGTGTTCTCGCTGGACCCGGATGCCGCATCACTCGACCTTGTTCGTCCGCTCCGAGAGGAGTGGGTCCTGGCGTTGCCCGGCTATCCGGTGTGCCGGGATGGGTGCCGCGGGCTGTGCGCGGTGTGCGGAGCGGACCTGAACGAGTCTGATTGTGGGTGCACACGGGAGCAGGCCGACCATCGCTGGGATGTTCTGAGACAGGTAGTGTGGGACGGGCAGCCGGACGCGGCCAAGCCCGACAACGAAGATTGACGGCAACGAAGGATAGGGAGTCGTATCATGGCAGTACCCAAGAGACGAACTTCGAAGCAGCGCAAGCGGAAGCGGCGTACTCATCACATAGCGGCGCCTACCGCTCACCAGGCGTGTCCGAGGTGCGGAGATCCTCGTCGGCCTCACCGTGTGTGCCCTACGTGCGGCCACTACGGAGAGCGGGAGATCGTCCGAACCGAAGAGCTCTGACCGACCCCCGACCGAGCATGGTCTGACATGCAGCGCATCGCGCTGGACGCCATGGGAGGAGACGGCGCGCCCCGAGTGATCATCGAGGGCGCGCTGTCTGCCGTTCGGGAATGGCCTGACCGGTTCGCCGTATCTCTCGTGGGCATTCCCGAGAGGATCCACGCAGAACTCCCCGCAGAGGTTCCCGGAGCCATCCAGATCGTTCCCGCGAGCGAGGTGGTGGAGGGGCACGAGTCTCCCGTCCGGGCCATCCGCCGGAAACCGGACAGCTCGATAGTGGTCGGCCTGGGGCTGCTGCGGGCCGGCGAGGTCGATGCCTTCATCAGTGCTGGCTCCACCGGGGCCGTGATGGCGGCTTCCCGTTTCCTCCTCGGTATGCTTCCGGGCGTGGAGCGACCCACCGTAGGCACCATGTTCCCGACCTCCGGGTCGCCGGTTCTGGTCGTGGACTCGGGAGCCAACATCGACCCTCGTCCCACGCACTTGCTCCAGTTTGCGCAACTCGGTTCGGTCTACATGCGGGACCTTCTGGGGCTTGAGCGCCCGAGGATAGGGCTGCTGAACGTGGGAGAGGAACCCTCGAAAGGGGGAGCCCGGGCTGTGGCGACGCACAAGCTGCTCCAGGATGACGAGGATCTGCACTTCGTCGGGAACGTCGAGGGGCACAGAATCGTCGAAGGGGCTTGTGACGTGCTCGTGTGCGACGGATTCGTGGGAAACGTGTTGCTCAAGTTCTACGAGTCCGTTGCCGGCTTCATTACCGGAGTACTGGAAGACCGGCTCGACCCGGAGATTCACGGGGAGGGCCTCAGGGAAGTGTACCGAACGGTGGACTACGCCGAGTACGGAGGCGCTCCACTCCTCGGCGTCAATGGAGTGTCGATCGTTTGTCACGGGGCGTCTTCCGCCCGGGCGATCAAGAATGCGATCCGGGTTGCAGGTGCCTGCATCGAGTCGGATATGGTGGAGGACATGGTGGCAGAGTTCGGGCCGGCTACGCGCAGGGCGAGGGTTTGGAGACGAATCCGCCGCCGCTGATCGGAAAGTCACGACCTCTCCGCGCGAAATACGGCAATTCATAGAGGGGGAAGGCAGTGTCTGGGAACAGTATCGCTCTTCTGATGCCGGGTCAGGGCTCCCAGTTCGTGGGTATGGGTCGGGAACTCGCCGAGAGCCACGCGCGCGCGGCGGATGTGTTCGAGCGGGCTAACGACGTTCTGGGCAGCGACCTGAGGCGGATTTGCTGGGAAGGGCCGGAGGAGGAGCTCACGCGCACGGAGAACGCGCAACCGGCGATCCTGCTACATAGTTATGCGGTGTGGGTGTGCCTGCCGGAGGAAGTGCGTCAACGTGTGATGGTCGGGGCGGGCCATTCGCTGGGCGAATTCTCCGCCTACCTGGCCGCGGGAGCCCTGGGTTTCGAGGACGCGATCCGGCTGGTGCGCAGGCGGGGCGAACTCATGGGAAGGGCGGGCACGGTTCGGCCCGGTACGATGGCGGCCGTGATCGGCCTGGATCCAGAGACGGTCCGCGCGGTCTGCGAGAGTGTTCAGGAGGGCACTGTGGTGCCTGCCAACTACAATGCACCGGGCCAGATCGTGATCAGCGGGGACATCGCGGCCGTCGATGTGGCCAGAGAGCGAGCCCTGGAGGCCGGAGCCAAGCGAGCAGTCCAGCTCAATGTGAGTGGGGCCTTCCACTCTCCCCTGATGGCAGAGGCGCGCGAGGGTCTGGCCCTGTCCCTCGAGGCGGTCGAGGTGCGGCAGGGCCGGTTTCCGGTCGTGGCGAACGCGGCGGCGGTTCCAGTCACCGATCCTGCGCGGGCTCGAGAGTTGCTCATCGAGCAGTTGACGTCACCTGTCCGCTGGGTAGAATGCGTCGAGTCGATGAGCGACACCTCACCGGACACGTGGATCGAAGTAGGCCCGGGCAAGGTCCTCACCGGACTGATGCGCCGCATCGACCGTGGAAAGGACGTTCGCGCGATCGGGGGTCCCGAAGAACTCGACGCCGTGCAAGCACTCGTGGAGGAGGGCGACGATGCGTGAACTCGAAGGCCAGGTAGCCGTTGTCACGGGCGGCTCAAGAGGAATCGGTCGGGCCATAGCCTGTGAACTCAGCCGGGCAGGGGCTTCGTTGGCAGTCGTCGCGAGGTCGGAGGATAGGGCCCGGGAAACCGTAGCCCTTCTCGATGGACCTGGAATGGCCCTGGCGTGCGACGTGGCTGACTCGGGGCAGTGCTCAGAGTTGGCCGCAACGGTCCAGGACCAGCTCGGTCCTATCGACGTGCTCGTGAACAACGCGGGTATCACGAGGGACAATATCCTCATCCGTCTAAAGGACGAGGACTGGGAAGCCGTGCTCGAGACCAACCTCCGGGGCGCTTTCAATACTACTCGCGCCAGGGCGCGCGGAATGATGAAGCGACGGACCGGGCGTATCATCAATATCTCCAGCGTGGTAGGCTTGACGGGAAACCGGGGACAAGCGAACTATGCGGCATCCAAAGCAGGTCTGATCGGGTTTACGAAGTCTGTTGCGCAGGAACTGGCGGCGCGAGGCGTGCTGGCAAACGTGGTGGCGCCGGGCTTCATCGAGACTGAGATGACGGCGGGCCTCCCGGAGGAGGCGCGCGACGCCCTGTTCGAGCGAATTCCACTCGGACGCTTCGGGAACCCTGAGGATATTGCAGGAGCGGTGCGCTTCCTGACGGGACCGGCCGCTGCCTACATTACCGGACAGGTTCTGGTTGTAGACGGTGGCATGGTGATGTAGCCGGCTCCCCGAGGGGATGCCGGAGAGACGAAACAACAAAACAGAGGTTTGGATCATGTCCGACGCTGCTGACAAAGTCAGAGAGATCATCGCCAATGAGCTTGGCGTGGAGATGGAAAAAGTCACCGACGAGGCCTCGTTCGTCGAAGACCTCGGTGCAGATTCGCTCGACACGGTCGAGCTCGTGATGGCGTTCGAGGAGGAGTTCGGGGTTGAGATTCCCGACGAGGACGCCGAGCAGATGCTGACGGTGGGCGACGCCATCCGTTATCTCCAGGAGAAGGAGTAACCTCCCACCCCCCGAAGGAGGAGGAGGAACGGATGTCCGAACAACGGCGCGTGGTCGTCACGGGCCTCGGTCTCGTCACGCCGGTCGGGCTTGACGTCGAGGGGACGTGGGATGCGCTGATCGAAGGCCGCTCCGGTGGAGCGCTGATTACGCAATTCGATGCCTCCGATCAATCCGTCCGGTTTGCCTGCGAAGTCAAGGGCTTCGACCCCGAGCAGTACATGGAGCGCAAAGAAGTCAGGAGGGCGGACCGCTTCCTGCAGCTGGCAATGGGCGCTGCCCACCAGGCAGCCGAGCAGGCCGGCATAGAGTCCGCCGTGGACTCCGTTCCGCCTGAGCGCTTCGGCGTCATCGTGGGCAGTGGCATCGGCGGACTTACGACGATGGAAACCCAGCACGCAAAGCTGTTGGATCGAGGACCCAGCCGGGTATCTCCGTTCTTCATTCCCATGTTCATCGGGGACATGGCTGCGGGTATGATCTCGATGAGATTCGGAGCCCAGGGGCCCAACTATGCCACCGTGTCGGCGTGCGCGTCGAGCGCACACGCGGTGGGTGCGGCCTTCCGGTCCATCCGCACGGGTGAGACCGATGTGATGATCACGGGCGGGACCGAAGCTACGGTCACGCCCCTTTGCATCGCCGGATTTGCGTCGATGAAGGCCCTGTCCGGACGAAACGACTCGCCCGAGACGGCCTCCCGGCCGTTCGACGGGACACGCGACGGATTCGTGCTCGGCGAAGGTGCGGGGATCCTGGTCCTGGAGGCGATGGAGCATGCGGTGGGTCGGGGCGCGACCATTCTGGGTGAAATCGCCGGTTTCGGCCAGACTGCGGATGCCTATCACATGACCTCACCGGCTCCCGGAGGTGCCGGCGCTCAGATGGCCATGCGCCTCGCCATGAAGGATGCGGGGCTGGAATCGCCGGATGTGGACTACATCAATGCGCACGGCACCTCCACACCGGCCAATGACGCAGCCGAGACTATGGCCATCAAAGCCGTTCTTGGGGACCGGGCGGGCGAGATTATCATCGGCTCTACGAAGTCCATGACGGGGCACACGCTGGGGGCTGCGGGGGCGATCGAGGTCGGGGTGTCGCTGCTGGTTTGCGAGCGAGGGTTGATCCCGCCCACGATCAACTACGAGACGCCCGATCCGGAGTGCGATTTGAACTACGGCGTTGACGGGCCGACCGAGAGTCCGGTCCGGGCCGCTCTGACCAATTCGTTCGGCTTCGGGGGGCACAACGTGTCCCTGGCCGTTCGGGCCTGGGAGGGCGAGTGATGATCTACCCCCGGATCGAAGGAGAGTTGAGCGTCAGGCCACAGGCGGTGGAGCTGATCCCGATCGCGGAAAAGGTGGAAGCCGGCGAGCGCATTTCGCGCGAGGACGCAATTGCGCTGTTCGAGACGGATGACCTTCTGGCCGTCGGGAGCATGGCGGACCTGGTGAACCGGCGCCTGAACGGGGACCGGGTGTACTACGTCGCCAACCAGCACATCAACCCGACGAACGTCTGTATACTCAACAAGGTCTGCGTGTTCTGCTCGTACGGTGTGCGCCCCCTGGCGGAAGACGCGTACACCATGAGCCTCGACGAGGTTTATGCGGAAGCTGATGCGGCCCGGCACTCTCCGACGCGGGAGTTCCACATCGTGGGCGGCCTGCACCCTAAACTGCCGCTTTCGTACTACACGGACATGATCAAGGGCTTGAAGGAAAGGCACCCCCGGGTCCATGTGAAGGCGCTGACCGCCGTGGAGATCGCTCACCTGGCACGTATCGAGGGCGTTCCGACGAGGGACGTGATTCGAGAGTTGAAGGACGCCGGGCTCGATGCCATGCCCGGCGGCGGTGCTGAGGTGTTCAGCCCCGCAGTCCGGTCGACGATCGCTGATCGTAAGTTGGTCGCTGACGAGTGGCTCCAGGTGCACCGGGAGGCCCATGAGCTGGGGAT
>JAUVPT010000173.1 GCA_030598525.1 Gemmatimonadota bacterium | reverse complement strand
AGTGGCCCGCCCGGCTGAGGCGGCGGAATTCCGTCGTCAGCCGGATCCGGGGGCCCGTGTCGGTTCCGTAGCCGACCCCCACCTCCCAGCGCTGCGTCCTGCGTGGCCGGGCGTAAATCTCGATCGGAACCCGCACCTCCTCCTCCGCCAGGTCCCGGCGTGGCATGACGTCAACGTTGGCGAAGTAGGTAGTCCCGGCGAGGTTCGACTGGAGATTCCGCAGATACGAGGAGTGGTACCAGTCACCGGCCTCGAATTCGACGTACGGGAGCAGGAGATCGCTGTCCACCCAGTCCAGATCGTCGATCGTGACCTCGCCGAACCGGAAGCGGGGCCCTGAGCTGAGGTGCAGCACGATCTCGGCGGTGAACACGTCTCGGTCCACCCGAATTAGGCTGGAGTCCCAGGCGGCATCGAAGTACCCGCGATCCGCGGCGAGCAGGCCGAGGATCTGCTTCGCGGTCTCGTACGCCTGGTGGTTCAGCGTGTCGCCCTCGGCGAGGGGCAGGTTGGCGAGCGTCTCCCGGAACACGCTGTCCTGCCCGGCATCTCCCTCGACGCGGACGTCGAGCCGCGTGACGAGCGTCGGCCGGCCTGGATCGACGCGATAGCGCGCGATCCACGGTGAGCCCTCGGTATTGAGATTCGAGTGGATGATGGGCGAGTAGAAGCCGAACGGCTCGAGCGCGGTCGCGATCTGCTCGGGGGCCTTCTCGTGCAGCCGGTACACGTGGCCCGGTCTTACGGTGCGTGACCGGGATGTGCGGACGATGCGGGTGAGGGCTTCGACGTTGGTCAGGAGTGCGCCGTCGATGCCGGAGATCTGCACTTCGAGCTTCACGCCTTCGGGTTGCTGGGACGGTTGAGCCTGCTGGGATTCCTGTGCGGCGACCTGCTGGGCCGCAGCCTGCTGGGTGGTGTCTTGCTGGGCGACGGCGGGTCTGGTGCCGGGTGGGGCCAGCAGGGTCAGCGCGGCGAGGAGGGCAGGGCCGACGGAGGCGGCGAACGCTCTGGGCGCGCTGGGCGCTCTTTGGGTTCGGAGCGTCCTGTGCACGCGGAGTGCTGTGCGTGCCGCCGGTGGCTTGCGCTGAGACATGAAGGGAAACGAGCGGGGGCGACGGCAAATGGAAAGGGGGCGGGGTGGGGTGGTGCGAATAAGTGAGGTGTGTGTGGCGACCCTCCGCAAAAGTGGGCATGTGGGAATTTCGCAGAGGGTCTGGTTGAGGGTAGGGGTCGAGCGTCGAGTCAGCCAAGAACGCGCCGGATCTCCGCATCTGGCCCCATTCTTGCTTTTTACTTGACCCGGCTGCGGCACCCTCCAAATCACGCGAACCCGGACTCGTCCGACCCGAATCGGATGCCAGTCGCTCGTGCGCGAACGCACCGGGACCCGCGAATTACAGCCGCAGGAGCTGGATCCCCGAGGCAGGGAGGAACGCATGGACGCGCAGCACACGGCGTCGGAGTTCGCCGGAAATTTCCCAACCATCGGTGCACGCGAAGCAGACGAAGCATCGCCCTTCGTGACAATGTGGCTCCATCCGAGGCGTACGATGCGCCGTATTTCGAGCACATACTGGGAGACTTGGGCAATTCCGATCGCAATGCTCGGAGGAGCAGGATCTGCACTCCAGGGGGTCACCCCGCGCCAGGTCGCCTTCGCGGAGTCAATCGGAGTGGAAGGCTATGGGTTGATAGCTGTCGCGGCTGCACTGGCGATGCTTGGCTCGGCAGTCTACGTGATGGTCTTCGGAAGGCTGGTTTCCTTCACCGGTGGATGGCTCGGCGGTGAGTCGGACCATGAAGCCGCTAAGGCAGCGATCGGCTGGTCCCATCTACCGCTGGCGCTGATGCTCCCGATCGGAGTGCTCGTCGTCGTGATCCTCGGACCATCCGCGGTTTTCCTGGAGGCAGGGCCCGCAGAGGCAGGCGGCTCGATGCTCCTGGCGCTGGCAGGGATCGCTTTCCTCGTCACCTGGATCTGGAGCACCGTGCTGACGGTCGCTTCCGTGCGGGAAGTCCAGGGATTCTCCGTGAAACGGGCGATCGGGAACCTCGTTCTGGCCATGGCGCTTCCGTGGATCGCGATCGCGATTGTACTCATCGCCGGCGGCCTGATCGTGTATCTCGTGGACGTCGCGGGCTGACGAGAGACCGATGACTGGCAGCCGGTTCGACTCCGACACTCCCGGTTCATGGGCGGATTACATCGCCGCTCACGATCCGGGTGATCGATCCCTGGCGAGTACGAGAGCGTTCTCCCGCTTGCTCGCGCGGGTCGTCGACTACGCGCTGTTCCTGGCCGTTGTCTACATGGGGCTCCTGAGTGTCGTCGGCGCGTGGAATCCGTTCAACCGCTGGGGGATGATCGTAGCAGCCGCGATTCCGTTCGTATGGATCCCGTTCGAAGCACTGCTTCTTACGTCGGCCGCGACGACTCCAGGCCGGTTTCTGCTCGGAATCCGCGTCGAGGACAAGCACGGCGAGCCACCGGAGCTCGGCACGGCGCTGAAGCGAGCGTTCCGCGTCTGGGGAGAGGGGATCGCGTTCGGACTGCCCGTCCTCTCGGCGATCGCACTCATTCGCTCCGGACTGATCCTGCGCAGGACCGGAGTCACCCCGTGGGACCGGGCTGCAGCGCTGCGAGTTCTCCACCGGCCGCCGAGACGAGGCCGTGCCGTGGCGTCTGGGATCACCATCCTCGCCATCCTCGGCTCGGTTGCATTGGTCGCGGCCGGTGCGGACGCGAGCCGGCAGGCTGAGCGTCGGGTGGAGAAGGTGGTGGCGGAAATCAGTGGGTGGGCCGAACTCGAGGGAAGCAGCGTCGACGTGCGCCGGGAGTTCGCGGGGGCATTGTACACCGGCGCAGAGCACCGGATTCCGGTCACGCTCGAGCCGGGCGAGACCTGGTCGGCGGCCGTCGCCTGCGACAACGATTGCATGGATATCGATATCTACCTCATCGGAGAGTCCGGAGACACGCTCACCAGCGACACCCGCGTATTCGAGGAAGCATCGCTGTTCTTCGAGACGCATGAGATGATCGCCGCCGACCTTGTCGTCTTCATGTACGAGTGCGCGTGGGAGCCGTGCGAGTACGCCGTGCGCCTTCTCCGACTCGACTCGGGACTGGCCAGCGGCAGCGGTACCTGCTTCGCCGTTGCTCCGGGAACGCTGATCACCGCCCGTCACGTCGTCGCCGGCCGTGAGACGGTGTTCGTGCGATTCGCGGATGGAGTGGACCGTATCGCGCACGTCGTGTCCGAGCATGCGGTCTCCGACATCGCGATCCTCGAGATCACAGACACTTCACACGAGGTTCTCCCGCTCGCACGCGAGACATCGCTCTATGTCGGAGCGACCGTCTTCGCGCTCGGCTTCCCGGCCACGGACCTGCTGGGAAGCGAAGTGAAGGTGACCGACGGAGTGGTGTCGGCACTGTCGGGCCCGGAGGGAAACGATGACCTGCTGCAGACATCCGCACCGATCCAGCCGGGGAACTCCGGAGGCCCTCTCATAGATGAAAAAGGGGAAGTTCTGGGCGTGATGGTTTCGACCGCCCGGTCGGATGCCTTCTACTTTGAGGTTGGTGAGCTGCCGCAGAACGTGAACTGGGCCGTCAGGTCGCAGGTCGTGACCGACATCCTCGCCGTGGCCGAGGTCTCAGTGCCGCGCGCGCCTGCGCCGGCCGAAGATCGACGCACGGCACTCGAACGCGCTATTGCCGCGACCTGTTTCGTGGAGACGAAGTAGGAACAGGGCTCCGCATTATCCCTCCGGGTCGGGATGTGTTGTACCCGGAGGGTTGAGGGGCAGGGTCAACGGGGGCTCATCTCGCTTCTGTGTCTCTGGCTCCCCCACACCCGATGTGCGACTGTGCCCGGCGACGAAACGTGACGAACCGCGACGCCCCCCGACGAACTGCCAGGTGGCGCGGGTCTTCCCCATCAGCAAGGCACAGGCGAGTCCGGATGGAATCTCAGATCACGCGGGGTGACGTAACGGTGGAAGTGGTCCGGAAGAAGGTCAAGAACATCAATCTGACCGTGCATCCGCCGCTGGGCCGCGTGCGAATCTCGGCCCCGAAACGCATGAGTCTCGACACCATCCGCGCATTCGCCAACTCGAAGCTCGACTGGATCCGGATGCACCAGGCCCGGATGCGGGAGCAGGCGCGCGAGACGCCTCGCGACAGGCCCCGGAGGCTCCGCGAATCCGAGTACGTGGACGGAGAGCTCCACGACGTGTGGGGGAAGCGCTATCTGCTGGCGGTCTCCGAGCGCGATGAGCCGCCCTCCATCCAGCTGAATCACGACGATATGCTCCTCCGGCTTCGGCCTCGGACAAACAGGGACCAGAGGCGAGCCGTGGTCGAGAGCTGGTATCGCGAGCAGGTCCGGACGGCCGTGCCCCCGCTGCTCGCCCGCTGGGAGCCGCGGCTCGGAGTGAAGCTGGAGCGGTTCCAGGTGCGGCGAATGAAGACCCGGTGGGGGAGCTGTACTCCGTCGGCCCGCACGATTCGTCTGAATACCGAACTCGCCACGAGGTCGCCGGCGCTCCTCGAGTACATCGTCGTGCACGAGCTGGTTCACCTGCTGGAGCCCAGCCACAACGCCCGCTTCGTAGCGTTGATGGACCGCTACATGCCCGATTGGAGGGCGCACCGCGACGAGCTGAACCGGGAGCCGGGTCTTGAGCCGGTTCGTGGGCCGGTCCGTGAGCCGGTCCCGGGAGACGAGCGGCCT
>JAUVPT010000206.1 GCA_030598525.1 Gemmatimonadota bacterium | reverse complement strand
GTCGAACGCGACCTCCATGCCGAGAGCCTTGAGGACTTCGTTCAGAGACTTCTCGTACTCGAGACTGAACTTCGGAATCCCCACGAGAAGCTCCGCCTTCCCCAGGCCGGAAATGATCCCGCCCCACGCCTCGGCGTCGAGCGACTCGACGAACGCGTCGATGCCAGTGGCTTCGGACGGAAGCACGACGGTCATGGCAAACGCCTGGCCGCCGTATGGCAGCTCGATCGCCTGGTAGTCCGCAGTCGCGGCGAACGGAAACTCGTGGTCGCTCATCCACATGAACGGTACAGCGGCCAGTGATCCGTCAGACCGCCGGAAATCACCGGAGCGAGTCCGTGCCGGATCGAACCGCGTCGTCCACTGCCCCTCGAAGTAGATCGCGTTGATCAAGAAGGCCATGGTGAGCGGATCGATCGGTGGGTCAACGATCCCGTCGATCAGGCCGTCCGTCGCCTCCTGGACCCAGGCGTTGATCACGTCCGCGGCACCCGGGTCGCTGAAGTCGAGTCCGTCCACTCGCGCCAGAAAGTCGCGCTCAACCTCGGTCACGAAAGCATCTTCGAAGGTGAAACCTTCTCGGTGCCACACCGAATTGCCGATCTCCACCCGGACCGTGGGGTCGAGGTCCGAGAGGAGATCGATCAGGCTCCGGTACGAGACCCCGATCTCCTCGCGCTCGAGACCGCCGAGCCTCAGCGCCGCACGCATCGCCTCGAACGTACCGGCCTCGGCGCCGGACAACGTCATGCCAAGTGCCATCGAGGCGCTGAGCGGCGACACGAAGACGTTGGCCCCGGCGTCTTCCTCCCGGACAATCTGTCTGAGGAAGTCGAAGGCGAACGCCTCTCCGGCATCGATCAGGCTCGCTTCGGCCTCAGAAAGCGCGCGCGGAAGGGACTCGATTCGGGGCACTGGCTGCGGGTCGGCAGGGGAGTCGCAGGCTGCAACCAGCAGAATGGCAGCCAACAGGTTCAATACAGAGCGATTCATGGTCAGGCGGCGCATCGACTCATCCAGGAAACAGGGAAAACACGGGTACTTCAGCCTGTACCCTCGGCCGCGCTCGGGGTTCGCCGGGCGGACGTCGAGGGCCTGGTCATCGAGACCCTGTGGCAAAAGTGGGAATGTGGGAAAACCGGTCGAGGGTGGCTCGACCAATGGACGTTGCGTGCCGGATCGCGGCGCTGTCGCTATCCTGAAAGCGTCTCGCGTCCCACCTGCACCCGGAGCCTATCATGTGTAATGAGCATGGCCGTTCCTCCGGCCCGAACGACATTACCCGCCGGAGCTTCGTGGAGAGAGCCGCCACGGGGGCCGCCGCCGCGTCGGCCCTGTCCCTGATTCCATCGGCGGCGATACCCGACTCAGAGGCGCGCCCCGTGCCCCTGCCCGTGTCTGGATCGCGAAACGCTCACTATCCGTCGAACCGCGCCCCCCTCGTGCCGAGCGCATACGTCCCGCTTCCCCTCGGATCCGTGAGGCCCGCCGGGTGGCTGGACCGGCAGCTTCGCGGGTGGGCCGACGGGATGACCGGCCGTCTCGACGAGGTGTGGCCGGACGTAGGAGCAGACAACGGGTGGTTGGGCGGCCCGGGTGACATCTGGGAACGGGGCCCCTACTGGGTGGACGGGCTGCTTCCCCTCGGCCACGTGCTCCAGGATCAGCGACTGATCGAAAAGGCCAACGTGTGGGTGGAGGCGGCGATCGGCAGCCGGCAGTCCAACGGCTACTTCGGCCCGGTCGGTGAGCGACCCCAGCCCCGCAGCACCCGGCCCGTGCCGGGCGAGGACTGGTGGCCGCACATGATCATGCTGAAGATCCTGCAGAATCACTACGAGGCCACGGGCGACGGGCGAGTCCTGGAGCTGATGACGGATTACTTCCGCTTCCAGCTTCGCGAGCTGCCTTCGAAGCCCCTCGGCCACTACACGTGGTGGGGCAAGCAGCGGGGCGGCGAGAACCTGGCCAGCGTGCACTGGCTCTACAACCGCACCGGTGATGCCTTCCTCCTGGACCTCGGACGGATCCTTCACGAGCAGACCGAGCGCTGGGCGACCCGTCCCACCGAAGACCCGGGGCGGTGGCACGTGGTGAACACGGCCATGGGCATCAAGCAGCCCGGCTTGTGGTACGCGCAGACGGGAGTAACGGACGATTGGGATGCCGTGGACCGGCTCATCTCGTGGCTCATGAGGAATCACGGACAGCCGCAGGGCATCTGGTCCGGTGACGAGGAGCTGCATGGAACGGATCCGCGCCAGGGCGTCGAGACCTGCGCGATCGTGGAGTACATGTTCAGCCTCGAAACCCTGCTTCCGATCGGCGGGGACCTGCGTCACGCCGAGACCCTGGAGAAGCTGGCCTACAACGCTCTTCCGGCGGCGCTGAGCCCGAGGTTCGGCGGCCGGCACTACTATCAGCGCCCGAACCAGGTGGCGTGCACGCTGGGGAAGCGGAGCTTCACGGTGCGTCACGAGGACGACACCCTGATCGGGCTGGTAACGGGTTACGGTTGTTGCACAGCCAACCTGCACCAGGGATGGCCGAAGTTCGTCCAGCACATGTGGTTCGCGACGCCGGACGACGGCCTGGCCACCCTGGTGTACGGCCCCTGCGAGGTCACGGCGAAAGTCGGAGACGGCACGGAGGTCCGATTCGTAGAGGAGACGGAGTATCCGTTCGAGGAGAAGGTGCGCTTCACGTACCACGGTCCGTCAGGAACGCGGTTTTCCCTTCACCTGCACGTGCCCTCGTGGACGAGGGAAGCCACGGTTCGGGTTGTGGGGGAGTCGCTCACGATTCCGACCCCCGGCACGATGTATCGGATCGATCGCACATGGAACGACGGTGACCGGGTCGAGCTCGAGCTACCGATGGAGGTTCGCTCGTCCAGGTGGCACGAGAACTCGGTGTCCCTGTCCCTCGGACCTCTCCTGCTGGCCCTGCCTCAACAAGAAGAGTGGAAGCGCGTCGGCGGCGGCGAGCCGTTCGGGGATTGGGAGATCCGCACCTCCAGTCCCTGGAACTACGGTTTGAGGCGCGACGACATCGAGGAGCCGGCCGGGGCGTTCGAGGTCGTTCGGGGTGAGGTGCCGGAGCAGCCCTGGGCCTCGGGAACCGCACCGGGCACCCTGTCCGCCGGCCCGCCGATCCAGGTGGGGTGCGTCGGTCGACGGGTGGACGAGTGGCAACCCTACGGGGTGGACACCGGGCCCATGCCGTGGAGCCCGATCCGTTCCGGACACCCGGACGAGCCTCTCGTCCTCGTGCCGTATGGCAGCACCAAGATCCGGGTGTCGGAGTTCCCGGTCGTGATCTGACCGGGTTGCTGCCCTGGGGCTCGATCAGGAAGGTCGCCACTTCTCGCGGAGCCAGGACGATCGCCGGGCCTGCGGCGACGGGTCCGACGTCAACGCCATCCTCGAGCGGCCCGCCCCACGGATCGGTACGAATCACGGAGGCGGCCGGCGACCCGTCCGGGCCGGCGATCTGAACTTCGTCGGCCTCATCCGAAGGGTTGTACAGCCGAAGCAATAATCCGGGGCCGTCACGGTGCGCTTGGATGAGCGTCACGATCGTTCGAGCAGCGGATACTTGCAGCGGCGGTCCGGGAAGCGGGGCCGCGGGCTCGATCGCCCGTACGACGAGCGGCTGCACGACCTGCATGGCGACACGCTCGGCCTCCGCTTCGTCGAAACCGCCGTGCGGCCTGAGCGTGTACCGCAACTCATGAGGCCCGTCCTGGCCCGCCCGGTAGTTCGTCTCCCAGTAGTTGTTCATCACATAGGAGTAAAGCACAGGCGCCGGGTCGGTGGAGTCGCGCCATCCTGCTATCGTGGCATCGGTGCCGATCGAGCCGAGCTGAATCCCGGGGATGTCCACGGACACGAACTGAAGCCCGCCCGCTTCGTCGTGAAGATCGGCCCAGCGCTCCACGGTGGCGTAGTTGTGGTTCGCGCCGGGCGCCTGATCTGACTCGGCCCGCCACGCCCCAAACGGGCCTCCCACGACGGCCTCGGCTCCCTCGATCGCAACAGGAAGACGGAAAAGCACGGCCTCTGGATCGTACGTCCGCGTCTTGTCGAACCTGTGAGTGACCTCCACGCGATCACTGCCGGCGAACAGGCGGACGCGAGTTTCGAGTCCGCTCTCGGTTCCCGGCGCCTGTCGCGTGACGACCGCCGTCCATACGAGCGGTCCGGAGTCCGTGATCCGAACCTGGGCCGAGCCACCCGATTCGGCCGCCGAGGGGTCGCGCCCCGGCACGTACAGGTACTCGTCCATGATCTCGCCGGGCGGGACCAGCTCCCGACCGTCCGCC
>JAUVPT010000207.1 GCA_030598525.1 Gemmatimonadota bacterium | reverse complement strand
CGTGGATCTCACCGACGCAGGCCACCCCCGGAGTGGCAAGATCGGCCTGAGCGTGAACGGCGAAATGCGGCAGGACGCTGACCTGGCGGATCTCGTATGGTCCCCCGAAGAAACGCTATCCCACCTGTCGCGGATGGTCGAGTTGGCTCCCGGCGACCTGGTGTTCACCGGCACTCCTGCCGGTGTTGGGCCCCTGATGCCGGGAGACACCTACCTCGCCTGGGTCGAGGGCGTCGGCGAGGTTTCGGGAAGGATCCTCGCCCCCGACGAGCCCACACCTGCGAAGGGGTGAGCTACAGGAACCGGCCGAGATCCGCTGGATCCGGGACATGGCAGGAGTCGAGCTTGCCCAACACCCGGTGCCGGCGGTTCGCTAGCGCCGAGTACGCTCCGTCGCGCAGGAATGGTGGGACGATGCGCAGCACCGTCATGGCTCTCCACGGAAGGGGCAATTCGGCTGCAATGCGAAGGGCCGCGTCACTCTTCGTGTGCAATCTGCCGTGACGTATGAGGGCGACCGTGGATCCGGCCCGGGCTGACTCCAAAGCTTCAGGGTCGCCCTCGCACTTTTTCAGAAGGTCGTGCGCGGTCGAGGAATCCAGCGCGGCGAACAAGAAGCGGGCTTTACGGTCCTTGCCGAGCAGGAACCGGACCGTCCCGACGCACAGGGGGCACCAGGCGTCGAACAAGACCACCGGGGTATCGGCCTTGTTGACGCGTGGCCGCTGGAGCATACCTTCGGCTTCTGAGTCCATCCCGTTCAACATGAACCAGTCTACCACAGGAGATGCACGTGAGCGGCAGGAAGCTGCCTCCCACTGCGTACGCCATTGAAGAGGGACAGGAATACGTCCCCCTGACGGCCGGCCAGACGCTGACGGAGTTCACGGTCAAGGCGGTCCTCGCAGGCATCGTCCTGGGAATGATCTTCGGCGCGGCCAACACCTATCTCGGTTTGAAGGCCGGCCTGACGATCAGCACCTCGATCCCCGTGGCCGTGCTCACAGTGGTCGCCTTTCGGGTGTTCCGGGCGTTCGGACTCAGTCACAGTATCCTCGAGACGAACATGTCGCAGACGGTTGGGTCTGCGAGCTCGTCGGTGGCTTCCGGTGTCCTTTTCACAATTCCGGCCCTGTTCATCTGGGGCCTGGACCCGGAGTGGCTGCAGGTCACCCTCCTCGCGATGTGCGGTGGGTTGATCGGCGTCGTGTCCATGATCCCGCTCCGCCGGTTCTTGATCAAGCGGGAGCACGGAAGTCTACCGTATCCGGAAGGCATGGCCTGCGCCGAAGTGCTGGTCGCCGCCGAAGAAGGTGGTGAGCAGGCGGCGGGAGTGTTCTGGGGCATCGGAGTGGGCATGGCGTTCAAGCTCCTCACCGACGGCCTCAAGCTCGTCCGCGGTGTCTTCGAAGTAGGCCTTCCCGCTCGCGCGGCGGTATCGATCAGCGTCTCACCGCCACTCATTGGCGTGGGCTACATACTCGGAATCCGGATCGCCACAGTCATGGTGGCGGGCGGCGTTCTCTCAGCGTTGTTCATCATTCCAACGATCTATCTGTGGGGCTCGGGGCTCACGGAACCACTTTACCCTGAGACGGTGAAGCTGATCCGGGACATGAGCACCGACGATATCTGGAACCGCTATGTACGCTACATCGGCGCGGGGGCCGTGGCGACTGGTGGACTGATTACCCTGGTGCGTTCCATCCCCACCATGATCGAATCGTTCCGACTTGGCGTGCAACAGATCTCCAGGCGGGCATCCGCTGCTCTTCAGGCCGTAGACCGGACTGACCGCGACCTGTCTCCTCGTACCGTTCTCATCATCCTCGTGGCGATACTTGCGGTGATGACTTTTGTCCCGGGCATCCTGGGATATCTCGATTCCGTCCCGGTCCGGGCGTTGGCCAGTTTGCTGATCGCCGTGTTCGCCTTCTTCTTCGTCACCGTGAGTTCGCGGATCGTCGGATTGGTGGGAGTCACGTCGAATCCGACGTCCGGCATGACCATCGCCACCCTGCTCGGAACGAGCCTCGTGTTCCTGGCCTTCGGCTGG
This sequence comes from Gemmatimonadota bacterium, assembly GCA_030598525.1. GTDB lineage: Bacteria > Gemmatimonadota > Gemmatimonadetes > Palauibacterales > Palauibacteraceae > Benthicola. Next base: position 2,242 of record JAUVPT010000207.1, on the reverse strand, counting down.
ACGGACATGGCCGGCAAAGCGACAGCCCTCATGGTGGGAACCGCGGTAGCCATTGCTGCTTCTATCGCGGGCGACACCTCACAGGACCTCAAGACGGGTTTCATACTCGGGGCTACCCCCCGCTACCAGCAGATCGGTGAACTCATCGGGGTCATTACCTCGGCCGGCGTGGTGGTGCTCGTCGTGATGCTTCTGCAGTACAACGTTCCCGGCGGCCTCGGTGGGCCGGAGCTCCCTGCACCGCAGGCGACCCTCATGGCGCTGGTCATCGATGGAGTACTCGATCAGAACCTTCCGTGGATGCTCATCGTGGCGGGCGTCGCCATAGGCCTCATCGCCTCCGCCTTCAAAATGCCGGTACTGGCGTTCGCGGTTGGGGTATACCTCCCGCTGGAAACCATGGCCGCGGTATTTGCCGGGGGCGTCTTGAGGTATTTGCTGACCCGGAAGCAGGCGCCCGAAGAGGCCGAGAGGCGACGGGAGCAGGGCGTGCTCTTCGGCTCCGGGCTCGTGGGTGGCGGCGGTCTGACGGGAGTGGTGCTGGCCCTGTGGGTAGGGCTGCGCGGTGGGCAGCGAATCGAAGGGTTCGCGCCTCAGGTTCCGCACTTCGTGGAGGAACTTCTTGCTCTCGCGACGGTCGGCGCCATTCTCGGAATCATGGCGTGGTTCATCCTCCGGCACGGCTCTGCGGACCGAGAGACCGCCTGATGGACATCGGAGGAACCGGCGGCGGACGTTGTCGAGACGCCGTGCGCCGCCGGTTCCTCGCGGTGGCCCTAGAGAAAGGTGATCAGAAGAACAACGACGAGGACAGCGATCAGGATCAGGTAGGTTTTCTTACGGTTCTTCTCGGCCATCGAGTCCTCCTTGGCGAGTGACGTAAAATGGTCGTTACCGTAACGCACTGAAAAGATGACATCTTCGCTGGCTCCCGTCCAGCACTCATCTCGCCGTCAGACGCCCAATACCTGGAGCGTGAGACATCTCCGCCGCGGACGGTTGTCAAAATCGCACAGAACGATCTGCTGCCAGGTCCCGAGATCCAACCGTCCATCTCGGATCGGGACCGTCAGTGAGGGACCGATGAGGGCCGCCCGCACGTGGGAATATCCGTTGCCGTCACCCCAACGCTGATTGTGTTCGTACTCCTGGTCTCGAGGAGCAACGGCCTCCAACGCACGCTTGAAATCTGACAGCGCCCCGGATTCAAACTCGATCGTGGTGATTCCCGCCGTTGCCCCCGGCGTGAACGCGACCAGGACTCCGTCCCTGATCTGGCTGGCCTGAACGAACTCAGCAGCCTCCGATGTCACGTCCAGGACGTCGGTGTCACTCGTCGTGGCGAACTCGAGCGTTCCCGACAGAACGGTCATCGTCAGATGACCGCTAGAAGAACTGGCGGTACAGAGGGCGGAACCACCAGAAATCCCCGAAGGCGAACGCAAGTATCATCCAGACCACGATGCCCCAGACCCAGACTCCGACCACTTCGCCCTTCTTAAGCATCCAGCCTCCCTCTCAAGCAGGGTTATCCGCTCCAGAGCCAAAGATAGTGGATTCGAGTCGACAGCCGTAGGCTGGTCCGCCGTGTCGGCCGGACCAGCGGTCCAGTTCGCTCTCTCGACGGATCAGTCCAGCGCTGCCAGAACTGCCGTCAGGACGGAGTAGAACTCGCCCACGGTCGCCACTTTTACGCGCTCATCCGGAGAGTGTGGGAAGTCGATCTGCGGGCCGAACGAGATCATGTCCATCCCGGGATACTTCTCGCCCACGATTCCGCACTCGAGGCCGGCGTGGACGGCTCCGATTTCGGCCTCTCCCGCAATCCTTTCGTGCACTTCCTTCACGACCTGCAACAGGGCGGAGCTGACGTCCGGCTGCCATGCCGGGTAGCCGTCCTTCTCCTCGAGATCGGCCCCGGACAGGTCCGCGAAGGATCGAATGCGCTGCCTCAAGGCCCCGAGCGCCGACATCACCGAGCTACGACTGCTCATGAGCACGAAGGCGCGTCCCTCTTCCTCACGGACCACGGCGAGGTTGGTGCTGGTCTCCACCAGGCCCTCGATATCATTGCTCATGGCCATCACGCCGTGCGGCAGTGCCGTGACGAGCGACAGGAGTTTGCGCGTGGAGGCTTCCGTCAACGCATCGGCAGGAAGGGGGGTGTCCCCTACTTCGAACGACATGCCAGGATCGGCCGCCGAGAGTTCTGCCGCTGAAGCTTCGAGCTCCGAGGTCAGGG
>JAUVPT010000154.1 GCA_030598525.1 Gemmatimonadota bacterium | reverse complement strand
CCAGGGGCGCAGTGGCCGCAACGATCTCGCGAGCCTTCGGCGTCAGATAAATACGGGTCTTCCGCCTATCCTCCGCGTCGGGACGCCGGAAGACCAGGTCCCGCTGCTCCATCCCGGCCAGGATCCGGCTCATGTTGGGACGGTCACGGTAGGTCGCCGCGGCGAGCTCGGACTGGTACTGGCCGTCCCGGGCGACGAGTCGGGTCAGGACTGTCCACATCTCCGGTGTCAGGTCCACTCCGCCTTCGTCCTGGACCAGGCGTAGAAACAGTACCCTGAGAAGGCGAGCCGTCCGCTGGATCAGCCACGCCGGCGCGTCGTCCGATCGACCCGTTTGAAGCAGGCCCTTCCCATCCGCTGTCTTATTCCGTTTCTTGTCTTTGGCCATACCCCAATCTCCATCTTGTCAGTTGCCTGCGCAACCAGTTCATTGCGCAAGCAACTGAAATGACCCAAGGAACGGAGGCTTGCATGAATCGACCGTGGTTCAAACCCTGTCTCGCGGAGGCGATCGGCACGTTTGGCCTGATCTTCTTCGGGGCCGGGTCCATCGTCATGGACGCCTACACCGGCGGGGCCGTGGGTCTCGTAGGCATTGCGCTGGCGCATGGAGTCGTGCTGGCGGTGGTGATCACCGCCACCGCGCATATCTCCGGCGGACACATCAATCCGGCGGTGACGATTGGCGTGTGGATCGGCCGGAAAATCGAAGCCCGCATGGCCGTCATGTACATCGCGGCGCAGCTGCTCGGCGCCACCGTCGCGGCCGCCTTCCTGGCCGGTCTCTACCCGGCGGCGGCTGTGGACGCGGCGTCGCTCGGAACGCCCATGCTGGCGCCCGGCATAGGCATCAGCACTGGCATCGTGATCGAGGCCATCCTGACCTTCTTCCTGGTGTTCACGGTCTTCGGGACCGCCGTCGATTCCCGGGCGCCCAACCTGGGCGGGTGGGCGATCGGCCTCGTACTGGTGTTCGCCATCCTGGCGGGCGGGCCGCTGACAGGAGCATCGCTGAACCCGGCGCGCACCTTCGGCCCGGCACTGGTCGGTGGTTACTGGACGGGACACATCGTGTATTGGGCCGGCCCGATCCTGGGCGGCATCGTGGCGGCGGGGATCTACAGCCGTCTGCTGATGCCGAAGGCTGATGCGGCGGAGGCTACTGCCGCGGAGTAGAGACACCCACTTCCGTACGGGGGGCGCCCGCTGGAGGGGCGTCCCCCGGCGACCTCACCGGTGGCAGTCCTTTCTCCACCCATTCGGCCTGGATGGCTGACATCCTCGCCGCCGTATCCGAAAGGCGTGGGATCTCGCCGAGGACATCCCCCCAGTCCTTCAGGAGTTTGCCGTAGGTCGCCATGGCGGCCCGCGGCTTGCCCAGCAACTCGTACACCCGGCCCTTCAGGTACAGGATCGTGTGGAACTCGACCGGATAGAGCCGATCGGAGTCTTTCACGTAGAGCCGGGAGGCGGCTTCGACCAGGTTCAGGGCGGTTTCACCCCTCTCCAGCTCGAGCAGCGTCCACACGGAGCTGTTGATGCGCGAAACTCCGCGGTCTGGATCGAGAAGCCCCTCTAGCCAGAGAGCGCTCTCTCGTCCCGCGGCCTCGAGGTCCGGGCGATTCTCGCGAACACCCACCGCCTCGGCGCGCCCGTAGGCGGCGATCGCCTCGTCGAACCGGCCCTCCCACGCCCACGCATCACCGACCAGCAGATGCGCCTCGGACTCCATCGCGGGGACAGAACTCGACGCGAAAGCATCCATCTCCGCACGGGCGCCGGCCGGCTCGTTCGCCCGCAGGTAGGTGCGGGCCAGGAGGTCGAGCAACTCAGTGTTCTCGGGCTCTACCCGTAACGCCTCCCGGTAGGCTTGCCTCGCTTCTTCGAACCGGGCCGCGTGCTCCAGCAGCTGCCCCGATCCGGCATGGACCTTGAATTCGTCCTTCTCGAGCGTGGCGTAGCGCACGATCAGGCTGTCCGCCATGGCCGTGTCGCCCTGAACGATAGCGATCCGGGCGAGCCGGCCCACGGCCTGTGCTTCCCCGGGCGCAATCTGGATGATCTCCTCCAACGCCCTGCGGGCTTCCTCTTCCCGCCCCGGCATCATCTCCAGCATGTCCACCAGGTGGTAGCGCACCTCGAGACTGTCAGTGTCCAGCTGGCTCCACGCCGAGCGAACGCCGGCTTGATACTCGCGCAGCTTGCTCATGTCGCCGGTGAGCTCGATGGGCGACTTTTCAGGGGCAGCCGCCATCTGGTACTCCACGCCACGCATGAGCTGGCTGGCCAGGCGCTCCGCGACCGTGTCCGCCAGTGCGAAGACATCCGAGCCCCGCGCTCTCTCGGCCGCGATGATTGTTCCGTCGCTCAGGTCGATGAGCTGGGCGTCCAGGGCCAAATTCTCGGCCGTACCGAGAATGGAGCCGTGGACCATCGTCCGGGCACCCGATCGGGAAGCGATTTGCATGGCGCGTTCCTGGGGAATCTCGTCCGTCTCGGCGTGACCATCCTGCCTGAGCAACTCGAACAGGCGCTGCGGGCTCACGACTCGCAGGGCGCCTGTCTGAGCCAGGTTCGTGGTGAGCATGTCGGACATGCCAGGCCCGAGCCAGTCGAGGCTGTCCACGCCCGTGCTGTTCACGAAGGGGAGCACCGCCACCGATCGCTCTCCCAGATCTGCCGTCGCCGCCGGGATCGCGTCCGTGCCCATGCGTCCCAACTGAGCGCCGGGGTCCACGGCAGCCGTGCTGAGCCGAAACGTGCCGATCCCCGCCAGGACGGCCAGCGTAAGCAGAAGCGAAGCCTCGGCTCGCTGGACCTGCTGCTTTCCCTTCTCGCCATGATACCAGGCGATGATCAGGGCGGCGGGAAAGCCGAGCACGATCAGCAACACGGCCACGTCCAGCACCCTCCTGGACCAACCGTAGTTGTCCACGAAGAAGCCGATCGCTTCCATCGAGGCCCAGGCACCGCCCAGGTAGATGAAGGCGGTCCTGAAAATGTGCTTCTCGCGCAGTCGTTCGAACCAGCTCATCGATACTCGTCTATGGTTTGAGCCCCCTCCCGGACATTAGAAGCCCGGGGGGCACAAGCTATTCCAGTTAGAATGGGGTGACCAGCGAGGAACCCCAACCCGTGCACCACCCTTTCCTTGTTTGACACACGAAGTGCCCGATGGGATGACCGGGTGGATGTGGCCGTCTTGAACGTTACCCAATATACATTCGTGGGATCCATGCTTCGGAGGCATCTTTGGCAAGCACAGAGACGGACGGGCGGGAATCAGTCCAGGACCGGCCTTCCCCGATCGACGATACCGATCTGCGCATCGGTCGGTCGCTGGGGCTGCGCACCACCCAGCTCGGCTCAGCCTTCGAGCGGGAGCACCGGGATCTGCTGTGGCAGAGGACGAGACTGGTCCTGGCGATCGGCCTGAGCCTCACGGTCCTGATGTGGGCGCTCGGCTTCTTCGTGCCGTTGGCCGAGCCCGTCACGGGCGACGGCGTATCGGAGTGGGCCGGCTGGATGGATCTGCTGCATTTGGGCTCATTCGCCATCGGCCTGGCGTACTTGTATCTGACCCGCCCGGGCGTCAAAGGGATGCAGGTGGCGGTATTCCTCGTGTTCGCGGCCAACGTCATCGCGATGCAGATCTCCTACTCGGAGCCGGACACGATACCGGGATTCGGTATCAGCCTTGCTCTGTTTGTTCCCGCAGCCTTCATTCCGTGGCGCCTGAGCTACCAGGTGGCGCTGTCGGCAGTCGCATTCGGGGCGGCGGTGGCAGCTCCCGTGATCAGCTACCTGGCCGGTGGTCCCGAGATCCAGGAGTTCTGGGCCGTCAACACGTCACGCGGACTCAGCCAGCAGATCATCATGAACGCGGTGACCACGCTCCTTCTGGGGGGCACGTCCATCTTTGTCACGCGGACGTTGTACGGACTTCGTAAGACCGCCTTCCGGGCTCAGAGACTGGGCAACTACGTTCTCCATAAGGAAATCGGGGAAGGCGGCATGGGGAAGGTCTTCGTAGCCGAGCATGCCCTCATGTGCCGGGCGAGCGCTGTGAAGGTCCTCAAGTCCGAGAGCGGAGTGGACAGCACGGCTTTGGCCCGGTTCGAGCGAGAAGTCCGGCTGTCGTCCAGCCTATCCCACCCCAACACGATCACGATCTTCGACTTCGGGCGGGCAGCCGAGGACACGTTCTACTACGCCATGGAGTACCTCGAGGGCATGGACCTGGAGCGGTTCGTCGAGCGCTTCGGCCCCATCCCGGCCAGCCGAGTCCTGTTCCTTCTCCTGCAAGTCACGGGTCCGCTCGCCGAGGCCCACGATCGAGCCATCGTGCATCGAGACCTCAAGCCCTCGAACATCTTCCTCACGATGCGCGGCGGACTGTATGACTTCGTGAAGGTGCTTGACTTCGGACTCGCCAAGCGCATCCAGGGAGCCGACACGCCGACTGAGCTGACCGAGGCCGGCGTCGTGTTCGGAACGCCGCGGTATCTCGCCCCCGAAACAGTTTATGGAACCGCGGGAGTGGGGCCGCGGGCCGACATCTACGCCTTCGGCGCGGTAGCGTACTGGATGCTCACGGGCCGCCCTCCGTTCACGGCCGATACCGCGGTCGCGCTCATGATCGACCACGTGAAGACGGTGCCGGTCCGCCCGTCCGAGATCTCCGAGGTCCCGATACCGTCCGAGCTGGATGACGTGGTGATGAAATGCCTCGAGAAGGACCCGGATGATCGTTTCCAATCGATCGCGGAGCTCGAGGACGCGCTCCGGGCCGTGCCGGACCCGACACCCTGGACGCGCGGGCGAGCGGCGAAGTGGTGGGAGCTGCACATGACGGACGACGAGGTGGTGCGGGACTGCTTCTGCCCGCCAATGGACGAGCTGGTGTTCGACAGCGACGATTATTCGGTGCTGGCGGGGGCGGGGGTGGAGTAGGGCACGGCTTAGTGGCACGAGCCCGCCGAT
>JAUVPT010000219.1 GCA_030598525.1 Gemmatimonadota bacterium | reverse complement strand
TCCGCAAGCTCACGCGTCCCCCCCTCAGGCAGTTGCCGCAGTCGAAACGCCGCCACATCCGCTGCCGCCGCCAGCAACAGGCTGTCGTGTCGCGACAGACCGCTGTTCAGCTCGCCTGCCCGGGCGATGTGCTCCCAGCCCTCGTCGCCGACCCCCAGTTCGATGTACAGGATCGTCGAACCGAGGCGGAAGTGACCCATGGCGAAGGTGCTGTCGAGCTCGATCGCCCGCTCGTAGTGACCTCGTGCACTGTCCCATGCCGTGCGCCGGAATGCCTGTTCGCCGGCCAGGAACTCTTTCAAGGCCGGAATCGAGCGAGAGCCGATACTGGTGTGCTTCATCGCCCCGATCTGCCGCGTGGCACTGAGCTCCCGGAGGATCTGTACGGTACGCGTATCCACGAGCGCGTCCATGCGTTCGGAACGGCCACGTACTTCCAGGTCCCTGAGCACCGTCTGCGCACTGACGTCCACCAGCGTGGCGTTGATCCGGACCGAATCCGCGCCGATTCCCATCAGGCTGCCGAACAGCACCAGGCCGGCACCCGTGCGCAGGCCGGCTACCTCCGCAGACTCAACGTCAGCCCGGCCCGGCCACGCGCGCAGCGCTGCGGTGGGTGTCAGGGTGCGCAGCTCTCCTGCGTTGTCGAGACTCCGGGAAAGAAAGTCCACCACTCCCTCACCCCAGACCTCGAGCTCCGGGCTGAATACGCGAAACGGTGCGACGGCCAGAAGATTCGGGTCGAGGGCAGAAACCGGGTCTTCCCTGAGAGCGATGATCGTGGGGATGAGGGCCCCGACCAGCAGGAAGGCCAGGATCAGGCCTGTCTGTCTCCATCTTGGAGCGTTCTGTCGAGCAGGCGTGACCGCGACTTTCGTACGGACCTCTTCGGGCCGTGAGTCGCGCAACGTCTCGGCTACTGACTCGAGCGAAGATTCGGTGCCGCGTTCCGGGACTGGCTCGGCTCGAGCATTGGCTTCGCTGCGCGAACGGATCTGCTCCACGAGTTGAACCGTTTCCGGAGGCGGTTCAGCTCCGTATTCGTCGGCCAGCCAGCTCGAGAACTTGTCGTACGCCTGGAGGGCGCCTGCCCGGTCGCCGGCCCGATCGAGGATTTCCAGCAGGTGCCGGAATCGTTGGCCATCCGGAGGCGCCAGTTCGAAGGCGCGGCGGGCCAGCTTCACGGCGGTCCGCATGTCGCCGGCCTGTTCCCGCTCTGCCGACACGTCCCAGGCCGCCTGGGCCGCGTCCTTTTTCAGTCGAGATCTTTCCTCTTCCAGCCAGCGTTCGAAGTCCGGAGAGGCACCGTCCAGATGAAAGCCGTCCAGCAGGTCTCCGCCATACAGGGCCAGGGCGTCCGCCGGTCGCCCGTCGGCGATCGCAGCATCGAATTCCCGCACGTCGCAGTGCAGGAGATCCGGGTCGACGGCCAGCTCCGAGTCACCGCGGCTCTGGATGACATCGGCACCGAGGGCCTGGCGCAGGCGATACGTCGATTTGCGCAGCGCGGCCCGGGCACGCTCCTCGTCGGAGTCGGGCCAGAACTGGAGGAAAATGCGGTCCCTCCGCTGAAAGCCGTACGGCCTGGCGAGCGCGAGGTAGGTGAGCAAGGCGAGACGCTTCGGTTGACGCAGAACCTGGAGGATCTGCTTTCCGTCGGCACCGTTCAGTTCGACACAACCCAGCGTGCGCAGTCTGGTGGTCAGACTGAAGTCTCCTTTCCAATTCGAATCACCCGTGCGCCGCTCGGAGGGTGCCTCGGCTGACTGCCTCGGAGCGCGGGGGCGGCTCTCCAACATACCCAAGAAGCCGAGAATTGTGGAGGGCGAGCGCAGTTCTGAAACCCGTTACTCGTTGCGACATCAACTGGTTATAGAGGAGCGGAACGGCTGGGGAACGGCTGGGGGTACGGGCCAGCTGCATATCTGGAGCGTTCGCAGAAGTGCCAGGTTCTCAGAACGGGAGGGTTCCCATGAGAAGCACACTCGGCCGTTTCACCTCATTCGCGTTGGTCGCCACCACGGCAGTCTTCCTCGCTTGCGAGGAATCACCCACATCGATCGACGCGTTGGCTGATGCCAACACGGCACCCCAGCTGTCCGCCGATGCGGGCAACCCTGTCGTCCGGTCCGCACAGGGAAGCGCACACACTCAGACAGAGGGCAACCCGAACTTCGGGGAAACCGGCTGGCGGGTGCTTACGTTCAACGCCATCCAGCGCCAGGACGGCACCACCACCGGAAACATGAAATACGACGTGCACGACCAAGGCGATCCTGCCGTTACGCACAGAGTGAAGGGTGAGGTCTTGTGCATGGCCGAACTGGGGAACGGAATGATCGTGATCGGGGCCAAGGGCACCCAGCGGACGCCCTACGATGATCCTCCAGTCTTCGCACCGTTCGGTACGCAGCTGCTGCCAGCGGCCGTTCTACCCGACGACTGGGGAATCTTCTTCGTCGTGCGGGATAACGGCGAGGGAGCCAGCGCGTCCGGTCCGGACCAGTTCACGGGAGTCGTACACACGAACCGGGTGAGCGTGGCTCAGGTCTGCGCCTTGGGTGCGGCTCATCCGCTGGCGGGACTGGCGGAAGGATTCCTCAACGACGCCGAAGCGGGGAACATCCAGGTGAGCTGGTAGCAACCTGACAGCAGCGCGGGTGGAGGTACCGGGGAACCCTCCCACATCGCCTGTACGGGATGAGCCTCCACCCGCCCGATCACCAGGGAGGGTTCGATGTGAATGCGCCCGGCGGCTTCTCAGGCTCGAATGCCTGCGGTGGCCGACCGGGCGCTTCGCATCTCAGGGGTTATTCCTCGACCAGAACCAGTATCCCGCAGGCATCCCGCGCCCCACCCGCGCAGCCGGGCTCGAGCTCGTTCTCCTGGTCGCAGTACTTGTCGGTGCCCGAGTGAATGATCAGGGCGCTACCATCCGCATCGAACACGGTCATCCGACCTGGTGACAGTGTAAACCGGCTCGACGTGGTACTCAGCGTACCCACTCCGTCTTTGACCTCGAGATTGATCAGGTCACCGCCATGAAACGGGTGGTTGAAGTCGGGTGCGTCGGGCGTCGTGACGCCGAACGGTCCAGGGTCGTGGTGTCCTCCCGCCGCGCCGCACGGTTCGCATGCCGCGGTCTCGTGCACGTGAACGGCGTGCCGGCCGTCTGTCAGCCCGCTCACCTCCAGTGAGAAATCGACGAGCTTGATTCCCTCTGTCGAGGATTGCTCGCGGAACACGGCGGTTCCTGTGACCTCAGCATCGTTGCAACTCCGGATCTCGGCGCGGGCGATCACCGCGGCTTCGGGAATCTGCTGGCCTTGCTCTCCCGTGCTGCAGGCGGTGACGCTCGTAACCGCGATCGCGACCAGGCCAGACGTGATGGAAACTCCCCGACCTGTCTTCCGGTTCTTTGCACTCAACTTCATAGCTCCTCGATCCTCAGCTTGTAGACGACGTCCCGCTCCTCCAGCCCGTTCAACATGAAGTCCACGCACGCCTCGTCACGGCCCACGAATTCGGGCGGCGATATCCCCTTCTGGTCGTACAGGCCCGCGGCGAGCATCCTGAGCGCGACCGACGATGACCTGCATCACTGTAAGGTCAACTTCGCCCGACTTCAACTTCCAGTGCGGGAACAGCAGCTTCTTCGCACCCCACGAAATGAGTTCAGGGGAAGCACGGGTCATGTGGACGGACAACGACCAGTTCGCCGGGCCGGACCATCCCCCTCCCCCGCACCCACCAGCGCCGTTTCGATCGCACAGACCGGCGGTGAACGATCCTGCTCGCCACGGCTCAGGATCGCCCTCGTCGGCGCTGTCCCGGAAGGACTTCTGCGCGCCGCTCCGAGGCCTGTTCCTGGACAGTCTGACTGAACGTATTGCCCCGGCGTGCGCGACTGTGTAAGAGTAAGAATCGGTGATCGTTCGATCTCCTTGCCAGCCTGCGGAAATCAGCGAAGGGGGAGCCATTACTCCTGCTTACCGGTTGCCCGGCACTCCACT
>JAUVPT010000323.1 GCA_030598525.1 Gemmatimonadota bacterium | reverse complement strand
GAACGCGATCACGTCCGTGGGCCGGTCGCGTTCGAGATACTCGCGGTTCAGGGAGCGGATCCCTTCCGCCGAAAGGAACGTGTACGACACCTCACCGCCGCGTTCTCCCTGTGACTCGAGCGAAGCCAGCGCGGCCCGCCTCAGGAGCGGTTCACGGTCCCCGAGGCCAGGCCAGTCTCCGAGCCGGTTGAAGTGCAGGACGGGCGGCATGGCAGGGCCGGGTCGGATCAGGACGGCGTCGCGCCGGCCCCGGATCCGTCCCCTTCGGCAACGGGAGGCTTCACCACCGCCTGGATCCCCGAGGGATACTCGATCCGGCGGTGATACATTCCGATCAGGACGCGCGCGAACTCGGCTTTCGCGATCTCCAGGTCCCGTAACGTCAGCGGGCACTGATCCAGCTGATTCTCGGTGATTCGCGCGTTCACCAGCTGGTCGATCGTGGTGCGTATCAAATCCGGCGTCGGATCCTGGAGGACACGTGTCGCCGACTCGATGGCGTCGGCCAGCATGACCACCGCGGTCTCCCTGCTCTGAGGCTTGGGGCCGGGGTATGCGAAGTCGGACGGGTCGAGATCCAGATCCGGCTCCGCTTCGCGCGCCTTGTCCAGGAAGAAGGAGATCATCGTGGTGCCGTGGTGCTCCCGGATGAAGTCGTGAATCACACGGGGCAGACGGTGTTCGGATGCCAGCCGGAGCCCTTCCTTGACGTGGTCGCGGATGATCGCCGCGCTGCGGCGGGGGGGCAGTCGGTCGTGCGGATTCCGGCCGCGCGGCTGGTTTTCCACGAAGAACTGCGGATTGGCCATCTTGCCGATGTCGTGGTAGTAGACGCCGGCCCGTACGAGCAGCGGGTTTCCTCCGATGCCAAGGCAGGCGGCCTCCGCGAGGTTTGCCACGTTGATGGAGTGAGCGTACGTGCCGGGCGCCTCGCGGGAGAGCTCGCGAAGGAGGGGCGCGTTCAGGTCGCTGAGTTCGAGGAGCGTTTGATCGGTGCTGACACCCGTCAGTTTCTCGAGGGCCGGAATGAACGCCGCCACTGCGAGGACCGTGCACAGGGTGGCGCTGACCCCTCCCCAGAACAGTGCTTGCAGGATCTCACGTACTGGCAGCGACCGGAGAAGGACGATCGCCACGCCGGCCAGGAAATAGGCGCCGCCGATCAACGCGATCAGCACCCAGCTGTGGCTGCGCCGTCGCACCCGTCGAATCCCGAGGGCCCCGGCCCCACCGGCTGCAATCATCTTGAACGGCACGCTCACCGCGGCCAGGGCGAATACTGCCTCGCCAAGCAGGACGATCTGCCCCCCGACGACTCCTGCGACTACCGCTACGGCCACGAAGCCGATGAGCCCGTCGTACAGCGCCCCCACCAGGAGCGCGAGCAGGGCCACCGGGATGAGCTCCGATGGATAGCCGGCCTGCTGAATCAGGCTAGCCGACACCATGACCACGGCCACCAGACCCATCACGATGAGATAGGCGCGCACGTCTCTGTAGATCGAGGGCCTGAACATCAGAATCACGACCGCCAGCAGAGAGATGAGGATTCCGGTGTACAGGATGCTCCCGGCGGTCGCCAGGCGCCGGCCGGCGCTCCCGGCCAGGCCCCTTCGCACCAGTTCGGTGTTGTAGGCCCGCAGCCGGTGGAGATCGCGGCTTCCGACCCGCTCGTGAGCCGTCACGATGCGCTCGCCTTCCAGGATCACATCCGACACGGTGTCCACGGCCGCCCGCGCCTGCTCGCGGGCCGTCCGGGTCGCCAGGTCGTCCGGAAGCAGGGTCGGCTTACGAAACCGGATCAAGAGGCTCCCGTAGATCTGGAAGCCATCCACGGACGCGTCCTGGGGCGCGTAGACCAGCGCATCCTCGTGGAACCGGTTCAACGTCGTGATGGAGTCCCTCCGCACCAGGCGGTCCGTCTCGCCACGCACGCTCACGTAGCTTGACGACTGCCCCCCGGAATCCAGCAGCGCCGCTACACCAGCCGGCAGAAGCGTTCGGAACGCCGTCTCGATCGAGCTGCGAAGAGCCGCCCGGCGCACCGGATCGGCCAGGTAGGCAAGCTGGGCATCGGTCAAAGTCAGGCCGTTCGACCCGAGGAAAGCATTCGCAGCGGCCAGGTCGGCCCTGTCCGGGTTTGACCCGAACACCGAATCGGCCTGTTCGAAGAAGCGACCGACGTTTGCGAGCGCAGTGTCCGCGGCAGCGGCATCGAGGATATAGACCTGGAGCACCACGCGCTCCGCGTCCTCCCGCTCCCTCGCCAACTGGTCCGGCCGCTTCGGAACCGTGAACTCGAAAGCGGCGATCACGTCCTCTGTGGCGACGGCCCCCTCCTGGACGTCCACGGTCTCGGGAAGGGTGTGGCTACGAAACAGAAGTGGAACCACGATCGCGATCGCCACCACGACGAAGACCCGGAAGCCATGGTGGAACAACTGGTCCCGCCAGCCCTCGCCCGGCCGTCGGTCGATGGCGCGAGCCGCGTCGCGCCACGTCTCCCGGAATCGCGCCGCACTCACCCGCCCTGCCTCGTTCCATTGTCGTGATCCGCATACGCCCGGATGATTTCCTTCACCAGTCGATGCCGTACGACATCCGATTCGCTCAGGTACACGAAGTCGATCCCATCCACGGACTTGAGGATCCGCTCGATCTCCAGCAGACCCGAGTCTTGTGGACGAGGAAGATCGATCTGGGTCTTGTCACCGGTGATCACGGTACGCGAGTTCAGACCGAGGCGCGTCAGGAACATCT
>JAUVPT010000263.1 GCA_030598525.1 Gemmatimonadota bacterium | reverse complement strand
CAGGCGACGACGACGTCGCTGACGTCGGCCTTTCCGACCGTGCCGGCACCGTTGACGACCTGGCAGACCTGACCCGGGGGATCGCTCGCGACCACGATGCTGTAGCCGGACCCGGCTGGTAGGCCGGTGGGAAACCGGAATATGCCGTCCGTGGCGAGGGAGAGGTCGTCGCTCCCGTTGTTACGGAGCACGATACTCCCGGCCTGGAGCCCTGATACGATTCCGCCGACCGCGAACGTCTCCGGCGGAGACACTCCGTCATCGCCCGAGCAACCCGCAGAAAGGCCTGCGGACAGCACGAACCCCACTCCTGCAAGTAACCTGTAGCGACTACTCACGGACTCCTCCAGCACAGCGTTTCTAGCTTGATCGCCTCGATATCCGCACAAAACCGGGCTCCAGACCGTGCAAGACCAGGGCCAGACCACCGTGGGCGGCCTGTCATCGGTCGTGAACCCGGGTTTTGGGCGGCCGGAAGCTTATGAAGCGGGGATCCCGGTGGCAACTACGCGGCCACGAGGTCGATGCTGGAAGAGCCGATGTGTTGCACGCACGCAACACATCGGGGCCCTGTCCGATCCGGATGTATCAGAAAACCGTGTAAATGAAGGGCGCGAGAGCCGACCCCTGTGCGAACACCAGAAGCGAGCCGACCAGCAGAAGCATGAGGATGATCGGGAGGAGCCACCACTTCTTCCGAACTCGCATGAAGGCCCAGAGTTCGCTCAGAAGACTGTGCTTCGCCATATCCGCTCCTCGTAGGATTCCTGTCAGAACTGGCGGTCCAGATTACTGCTTTGCCCCGGTTCCCGCTCAATCCAGTATCCCGTCTTCGACTCGGGGTGTCGAAGGGGCTGGCGGCCGAGGGCTCGCATGATGAGCCCGGACGGCGTCAGCACGACCAGGTAAACGATGCTGAGAAACAGGGGGGTCGTGACCTTCGAGATGGCGTGCGCACCGCGCATCCAGGTGTGGTAGACAGGCCCGAGGCGGCCGGGGATAGTCGCACCGGCCAGCGCGAGGAGCGTTCCCAGCATGGCCAGGGCGCCCGGCACGATGAGGTGGCCCCGCCAGAAACCGATCGCCGCCAGAACGGCGAACGCGGCCCCCACGGTGAGGCCGAATTTTCGCCCCTCTTGCGGAGTCAGTCGAGTTCCAGCGTCGAACGCCAATCTACCTCCTCGCTCCACTCGGATTGGGCCTTCTTGTCGAGCAGGAACGGCCACAGGACCAGATAGTCCATGGACGTCCGCATGAAGCACGTGTACGCGTTCTCCGGCGAGCATACGATCGGCTCACCGCGCACGTTGAACGACGTGTTGACGATCAACGGACATCCCGTGAGTCGCTCGAAGGCCCGCAACAGATCGTAGTAGTCCGGGTTGAAGTCCGGCCCCACCGTCTGGACCCTGGCCGAGTAGTCGACGTGAGTGATCGCGGGAACGTCGGACCTCGTCAGGTTCAATTGCTCGATTCCCCAGAGATGCCTCTGGTCATCCGCGATCGGAATCCTTCGTTCTTCCTTGAGCGGGGCGACGAGCAGCATGTACGGTGAATCACGGTCCAGATCGAAGAAGTCCCCCGCACGCTCCGCGAGCACGCTCGGCGCGAACGGCCTGAAACTCTCCCGGAACTTGATCTTCAGGTTCATCTGGGCCTGCATGCGGGAACTCCGGGCGTCTCCCAGGATGCTCCGGGCGCCGAGAGCCCGCGGGCCGAATTCCATGCGGCCGTTGAACCATCCCACGACGTTCTCGTCAGCCAGGAGCGTCGCCGTCCGCTCGAGCAGATCCTCTCGCTCCAACTGCTCGTACACGGCGCCGCACCCGTCGAGAAACGAGCGGATCTCGTCGGGCGAGTAGTCGGGACCCAGGTAGGCGCCCTGCATGCCGTCGCGGCCCGGGCTCACGGGCCTCGGCTGCCGGCAACGACGGTGCCAGGCGAGCTGAGCGGCGCCCAGCGCCCCACCGGCGTCCCCGGCCGCAGGCTGGATCCATATGTTCTCGAACGGACCATCGCGGAGGATCCGGCCGTTCCCCACGCAGTTGAGAGCAACTCCTCCCGCCAGGCACAGGTTCTTCTTTCCCGTCTCCCTTCGCGCCGTCCGTGCCATCCGAAGCATGACCTCTTCGCACACTTCCTGAACCGAGCGAGCCAGATCCATGTCCATCTGCGTGATCTCGGTTTCCGGCGCCCGAGGAGAGCGGTCGAGCAGGCGATCAAAGGCCCGGCTCGTCATCGTGAGACCGGCCGTGTAGTTGAAGAACTCCTGGTTCAGCCTGAAGGAGCCGTCTTCCCGCAGGTCGATGAGCTCGTCCAGGATCAGTTTCACGTATCGCGGCTGCCCGTACGGCGCGAGGCCCATCACCTTGTACTCGCCGGAATTTACCCTGAATCCGATGAAGTAGGTGAACGCGGAGTACAGGAGACCTAGCGAGTCCGGCCAGTGCAGCTCACGCAGGATCTCGATCTCGTTTCCAACTCCCACCCCGACCGATGCCGTAGCCCACTCGCCGACGCCATCGATGGTCAGAATCGCGGCCTCTTCGAACGGCGAAGGGAAGAAGGCGCTCGCCGCGTGGGATTCGTGGTGCTCGGCATAGAGGATGTCGCCATCATAGCCCAGCTCCTCTCGCAGGGAGCGGTCCATGAACAGCTTGTCCTTGATCCACAACGGACCCGCCATCAGGAACTGCTTGAGACCCCTGGGGGCCACGCCGAGATAAGTTTCGAGAATGCGCTCGAACTTTAGAAGCGGCTTGTCATAGAAGGCGACGAACGCCAGGTCCGCGGGTGCGATGCCTGCCCTGCCCAGGCAGAAATCGACGGCGTTGGCCGGGTACGTCGCGTCGCCCTTCTTACGAGTGAAGCGCTCCTCCTGGGCCGCCGCGACGATCTCGCCGTCGCGGAGAAGGCAGGCCGCACTGTCGTGATAGAAGGCGGAGATGCCGAGGATATAGGTCGGACCGCTCATTCGGTCACCGTGGCCAGGTGTGCCTGAATTCCGTTACTCACTGCCTGTGCCGCCAGGGCATACCCCTCGGCCGTCAGGTGGTTTTCCACCCGGAACGGAAACAGGGAAAGCGGGTCGGGATGGGCAGAAAGCGGCTCGTACAGATCGATCACGGGAATCCCGAGTGCCTTAATCTGCTCGAGAATGCTGGCCCGATGCGGATTCGCCGCCGATTCGTCCCCAAACCGCCTTTGCGACGGCATGTATGCGAACAGGAGGGTCCCGCCCCAACTCTCCACGTCGTCGCGCATCCGGACTGCGACCTGATCAAACACCGCCGGGTCATATGGCTGAAGCTGTGCCTTCGACCGTCCGATTCCTCTCACCCGGGAACGAAGCTCGGTCAACCTGAGCCACCCGGCGAGCGAGCCGCGTCTCCGGCGCACGGACTCGCGTGCCGTTCGCTCCCTCTCCGCCCGGGAGGCCTCTTCCTTCCGTAGCTGCGATACCTGATCGCGTAGCTGTCCATCAAGGGCCGGTGTCAGTTCTCTGAGGCCCTGACTGAAATCCTGATCCAGGTAGTTCGGTAGAACCTCGTGCGCGAGCTCACGGGT
>JAUVPT010000061.1 GCA_030598525.1 Gemmatimonadota bacterium | reverse complement strand
TTTTCCTGGTCCTCCTTGCCTGGTTTCTGAGGCGAGTGCTGAGGGTAGCTGCGTTGTCGAGCCAGTCTTTCGGAAGCCTTGTCGTGTTCTGCTTCTTCGCCGTCTGGTTTGCTCACCTGGTGATCAACATCGGAATGACGGTGGGCCTGATGCCGGTGACGGGACTTCCGCTTCCGTTCATCAGCTACGGCGGATCCTTCCTCCTGACGACCTTCGTGGGCCTGGCTCTCGTGTGCCGTGTGGCGTACGAAACGTGAGGTGCCGGGCCGCCGGAATGTGCAAGGGGTCGCCATGGCCTGGGCTCCGGTTATATTCGTGCTCCACCCGGATTCGGTTCTAGTGAGGAAGAATGGCCTGGTTTCGTAAAGAAAAGCAGAGGCTGGTCGCTCAGAAGAGAGAGCTGGCGGCCGACGTGTGGGAGAAGTGTGACGGCTGCGGCGAGGCTTTGTATACGCGCCGCCTCGCGGAGAACTGCCGCGTGTGCCCGGAGTGTGGCCACCACTTCCGGATCTCGGCGCCAGAGTATGCGGACATCCTGTTCGACGACGGGATGACGGAGGAATTCGACGCGGGTCTCAGATCTGCGGATCCTCTGTCCTTCGTCGATTCCAAGCCGTATGCGATGCGAATCGAACAGGCCGAGAAGAAGGTCGGAAGCTACGACGCGGTCTTGACGGGGGTAGGGCGGATCGAAGGCCGCGAAGTGTGCGCGGGGATTATGGACTTCGGGTTCATCGGCGGATCCATGGGTTCCGTGGTCGGAGAGAAGATCGCCCGAATGGTCGAGCAGGGGGTCGAGCGCTCGTGTCCCGTGCTCATCGTGTCCGCGTCGGGCGGAGCGAGAATGCAGGAAGGCATCTTCTCTCTCATGCAGCTCGCCAAGACCGCCGCGGCTCTCCAGCGGCTCGCAGCGGCCGGGCTTCCGTATATCAGCATCCTCACGCACCCGACGACCGGTGGAGTCACCGCTAGCTACGCCATGCTGGGAGACGTGAACCTGGCGGAGCCCGGGGCCCTTATCGGCTTCGCGGGCCCGCGAGTGATCAAGGAGACCATCCGCCAGGATCTGCCGGATGGGTTTCAGCGGTCGGAGTTCCTGCGCGACCATGGAATGGTGGATCGGATCGTGCCTCGGGGCGAAATGCGTGATATGGTCGCGCTGCTCTTGCATCACATGACCTGAGGACGGTCGCTCGCTCGCTGACCGACCGCTCGTCACGGACCCTGCCTTGTCGGCCCTTGCCCGTCTTCTGAATCGGCGTCCCGCCCATCGAATCCGCTGGGGGCTGGATCGCACGAGAGCGATGCTCCGTTCTCTCGGAGACCCTCACCTGGCAACCGAGTTCGTTCACGTGGGGGGGACGAATGGGAAGGGCTCCACGGCCGCGCTTATCGATTCCGTCCTGCGGCACAGCGGTCAGGTCACGGGGCTCTACACCTCGCCGCACCTGTCCGAGTTCGCCGAGCGCATCCGGATCGGCGGAAAGCCCGCCGGCCCCGTCCTCCTCGAGGACTGTGCTCGCGATGTTGTGATTGCGGCGGAACGGGAGGACGCTTCCTTCTTCGAGTCGGCGACAGTACTGGCCTTCGAGGCATTCCGGCGATCGGGATGCGAGACCGTGGTCCTGGAGGTAGGCCTCGGCGGCCGGTTGGATGCCACGAACGTCGTGGACCCACACGCCACCATTATTACCTCGATAGACCTGGATCACTCAGACTATCTGGGCGACTCGCTTGAGGAAATCGCGGCCGAGAAGGCCGGCATATTGAAGGCTGGAGCCCCCGCCGTGGTGGGGCCGCTCTCACCGGGACCTCTCGGAGTAGTAGTCTCCAGGGCCGCGGCTCTCGGAGTATCGCTCGACGTGTTCGGGCGAGACCTGTCCGTGCAGGATGTGTCCGTCGGCGTCGATGGGACGCGGTTCATCTACCGGTCCCCCGATTGGGCTGACGGAACCCGCGTGCACACCCGGCTTGTCGGCGAGCACCAGGCGCGGAACGCGGCTCTGGCGATTCGTTCGCTTGAGCGGTACGACTCAGGCGTATCCGGTCAGAACATCGTGGCGGGTATGGCGGACGTGTCGTGGCCGGGGCGTTTCGAGATCATGAGTCCGCGGGGGGAGTTCTGGGTGCTGGACATCGCGCACAATCCGGAGGCGACGAGGACACTGGCCGATCTGGTGAGTGCGCTGCCCCTGCCTCGCCCGGTTGTGCTGTTGCTATCGATCCTTGGAGACAAGCCGTGGTCGCAGATGCTTGCTCCGTTGCTGGCCATATCGTCCGCCAGCGTGTTCACCATCGCCCCGTCCTCCCCCGAGGAGAGACGTTGGAAACCGGAGGAGGCTCTGCAGGCGGCGGCGGGGTGGCCGGTGGAGGTCGAGATGGACTTCGGCCGGGCCATGAAGCGGGCCAGGGAACTCGCGGGTGGGGGAACGGTAGTCGTGACCGGGTCCGCGCACACCGTGGGTGATGCCCGTAACCTGATCCTGACAAGAACTGAATTGGAGTGAGCCCATGAGATACGATCCGGAGGCCGTTCGGCCGATGAGGGACGAGTTGGTACGCCTCGGCGCCGAGGAACTCGGTACGACCGATGATGTCGATCGGGTACTTGGTACCGGCGGTGGTACGACGTTGCTCGTCATCAATTCGATCTGCGGCTGTGCTGCGGCAAATGCCAGGCCTGCCGTGGCGATGGCCACGGGGCATAGCGTCCAGCCCGACCGAGTCGTTACGGTGTTTGCGGGGCAGGACGTGGATGCGACGGAGCGCGCCAGGGACTATATGGAGGGCTTTCGACCCTCGAGCCCCTCGCTGGCCCTGTTCCAGGATGGAAAGCACGTTTTCATGCTGGAACGGCATCAGATAGAGGGGCGCGACGCGAGCGACATCGCCGAGGATCTCAAGGGAGCGTACGACCGTTTCTGCGGGGTCGCCTGAGCATCTCCCTGCGTTTCTGCAAGGTCCGACGAATGGCGCCGGCCGGTGCGGTCGGCGCTTTCTGTTGCCGGTCGCCCAAGCCGCCTCATACATTGGCGACCTCATGACCACTACCAGCTTGCCCGGCTTTCGGGACTTCTATCCGGCCGATCTGGCCCTTCGCGCTCACATTTTCCGCACCTGGCGGGCAGTGGCGAGCCGCTACGGTTTCGTGGAGTACGATGGACCTCCGCTTGAGAGTCTCGACCTCTACACGAGGAAGTCGGGGGAGGAGATCGTAGGACAGTTGTACGGATTCACGGATCAGGGAGGGCGGGAAGTAGCTCTTCGGCCCGAGATGACACCGACTTTCGCCCGCATGGTTGCTGCTCGCGCAGGTGGGCTCCCGAAGCCGATCAAGTGGTTCTCGGTGCCGCAGTTGTTTCGATACGAACGACCTCAAAAGGGGCGCCTCAGGGAGCACTTCCAACTCAACCTGGATATCGTCGGCGAGACATCGGTGGCTTCGGACGTGGAAGTGGTGGCGGCCGCCGTCGACATGCTTCGCGAGTTCGGTCTCGGCGCGGCGGATTTCGTAGCTCGATACTCGGACCGCGGGTTGATCTCAGCCGTGCTCCAGGAGATGGGCATTCCCGAAGCCTCGCTTCCGGCTGCATTCGCTGCCCTCGACAAGGCGGACCGGGAATCGGAGGAGTGGGTGATCGAGCGGCTCGTGGACGCGCGGATCGAGCCCGACTCTGCGAGGAGGGTGCTGGACCTGACCGGCATGGACCTGGGTGATCTTTCCCGGCAGTTCGGTGACGTTGCCGCGGTGGGGGAGTGCCTGGTACGACTGAATCGGTTCCGCGAACAAATAGAGGCTGCCGGGCTGGAGGACTTCGTCGAACTGGACCTCCGGCTGGTTCGTGGCCTGGCCTACTACACGGGACTGGTATTCGAGATATGGGATCGCAAGGGGAAGTTCCGTGCGATCTGCGGTGGTGGGAGGTACGATGATCTCCTGGAAGCCGTAGGGGGACCGGCGCTGCCGGCCCTGGGCTTCGGGATGGGAGACGTCGTGCTTGGCGAGTTGCTCCGGGACCGGGACCTTGTGCCGGAGGGCGGACACGAGCTGGATGACTTCGTGATCCACGTGTCGGACGAGCAGCTTCCCGCCGCTCTCCACATCGTTCACTCCCTCCGGGCCCGGGGTCGGAGGGTCGGGTTCGACTACCGTAGCCGTAGCGTGGGCCGGCAGTTCAAGGTGGCGAACCAGGCCGGGGCGGCGCGAGTGATCGTGGTCGGTCCCGAAGAGGTCGAACGCGACGAGTGCATGGTCCGCTCGATGGACACGGGAGAAGAAGTAAAGATGGGGCTGGCCGAACTCCTGGCGGGTTCGGACTGACGCTGCCAGTTGAACCGGAGCCGGCCGGGCGTGCAGCCCGGCCCGGGGGATGATAGAGCATGTCGAAGGGTAAGGGGCTGACTTCCCAGAGCCAGGACTTCTCGGCCTGGTACAATGAAATCGTGCAGCAGGCGGAGCTGGCGAGCCACTCGCCGGTGCGCGGGTGCATGGTGATCCGTCCGTACGGCTATCGCATCTGGGAGTTGATGCAGGGTGCGCTGGACGGGATGTTCAAGGCACCCGGACACCAGAATGCGTATTTTCCGCTGTTCCTTCCGAAGTCTGCTCTCGATCGCGAGGCAGAGCACGTAGAAGGCTTCGCGCCAGAGACGGCGATTGTCACGCACGCGGGTGGGGCAGAGCTGGAGGAGCCACTTGTCATCCGCCCCACGTCCGAGGCTATCATCTGGCCGATCGTGCGTGACTGGATCCACTCCTACCGAGACCTGCCGGTTCTCCTGAACCAGTGGGCAAACGTCGTTCGGTGGGAGATGAGAACGCGCCCCTTCCTCAGGACCACCGAGTTCCTGTGGCAGGAAGGTCACACGGCTCACGTCAGCGAAGAGGAGGCGGAGGCGGAGACGCGCCGCATGCTTGGCGTCTACCGGACTTTCATGGAGACGTGGATGGCCATGCCTGTGATCACCGGCATGCAGACTGATTCGGAACGATTCGCGGGCGGCCTTCGCACCTACGGCTGCGAAGCCTTGATGAAGGACAACAAGGCGCTCCAGGCGGGCACCAGTCACAACCTCGGCCAGAACTTTGCCCGGGCTTTCGACGTGAGGTACCAGACCGAAGGTGGGGAGCACGTTTACGTGTGGAGCACGTCCTGGGGCGTCTCGACCCGGCTTATCGGCGGCCTCATCATGACGCACGGTGACGACGAGGGGCTGGTTCTTCCACCGAAACTGGCGCCGTACGAGGTCGTGATCGTTCCGATCTGGCGGGACGACGAGCAGCGGAGGACAGTCCTGGAGGCGGGCGACCGCATCCGGGTCGACCTGGATGCTGCAGGCGTTCGCGTGCACGTGGACGACCGAGAGGGGATGAACCCGGGTTCCAAGTACTATGATTGGGAGCGCCGGGGCGTTCCGCTCAGGCTGGAGGTCGGCCCGCGGGACGTGGAGGCTGACAGCGTGATGGCGGTTCGGCGTTTCACTTCCGAGGGCACGGATCGGAAGAGCCCGTTGCCCATGGCCGGTCTGGGCAGTCGGTTGCGGACCATGCTCGATGGCATCCAGGATGAGTTGCTCGTCGCGGCCAGGGAGCGGCGTGAATCGGCGACTGTTCGTGGACTCGAGGATTATGCCGAGTTCCAGAGCCTGATGGAGGGCCAGGGCGGTTTCGTCTATACGGGCTGGTGCGGCGAGGCCGGGTGCGAGCAGAAGGTCAAGGACGACACGAAGGCTACCATCCGGGTCATTCCGGATGAGGAATTCCGGTCTGCCGAGGCCCCAACGCGTTGCCTGTGCGGAGCGCCCTCGGTGGGCGAGGTCGTGAGGGCTCGAGCCTACTGATAAACCAGCTTTCTTTCTCAGGAGGGAGGGCGGCGTGGCGGATCTGCGTGAGCTTGTCGAGTTTCTGGATGACTACCTCGACGTACGCGCGGTGCCGGACTACCCCGGAGCCTGGAACGGGCTTCAGGTGGACTGCCGCTCGCCCATCGAGACCGTGTGCGTTGCGACCGATGCCTGCCAGGCGACGATCGACGAGGCGGCCCGAGAGGGAGCGCAGCTCCTCGTCGTTCACCATGGCCTGTTCTGGGGCGAGTCTCTCCCTGTCACGGGCCGGTCATACCGCCGGCTGAAAGCCCTGCTGGATGCCGACATGGCGGTGTACAGCTCGCATCTGCCCCTGGACATCCACCCTGAGGTCGGCAATAACGTTCTCCTCTCCCGTGAGCTGGGTCTCGTCACGGAGGGGACGTTCGGGAGGTGGTCGGATCTGGAGGGTCTCGGGGTGTGGGCGGCCACTGACATATCTCTACGCGAGTTCGTGGCGAAGGTCGAGGCCGCGTGCGGTGCCAGGCCCAGACTGATCCAGGGCGGCCCGGAGCACGTGCGGCGCGTGGGTATCGCGACGGGGTCGGCGGGATCTCTCATCGAGCAGGCGCACGAGGAGGGACTCGACACGTTCGTGACAGGGGAGGGCAACCACCACACATTCCACGAAGCTATGGAAATCGGTTTGAACGTGATTTATGCCGGGCACTACGCGACGGAGACCGCCGGTGTCCGGGCGCTCGGCGATCTCCTGGCCGACCGATATGGCCTCGAGTGCAGATTCCTCGATCACCCGACGGGAATGTAGGTATGTCCAAGCTGAGTGAACGCCTGGCACACGCTGTCGAGGGACGCTACGAGATCCTGGATGAATTGGGCCGTGGAGGGATGTCCATGGTCTTCAAGGCCCGGGATGTCCGACACGACCGCACCGTCGCCGTAAAGGTGTTGCTCCCCGAACTGGCGGCGTCAGTGGGCGCACAGCGTTTCCTTCGCGAGATCGAGATCGCCGCCGGTCTGGTCCATCCGCACATTCTCCCGCTGTACGACTCGGGAGAGGCGGAAGGGCTGCTATACCACGTGACGCCGTGTGTCGAAGGGGAGACCCTCCGGGATCGGTTGAAGAAGGAGCGCTACCTCTCGATTGAAGAGGCCGTGCGGATCACGGCTGAGGTCGCGGATGCCCTCGACTTCGCGCATGCGCAAGATGTCATTCACCGGGACATCAAGCCCGAGAACGTGCTTCTCTCCCGGCGCCACGCCCTCATCACCGACTTCGGAATCGCACGCGCGATCACGCTGGGGGGCGGAGAGCGCCTCACCGAGACCGGAATGGCCGTGGGTACGCCCGCATACATGAGTCCGGAGCAGGCTCGCGGGGAGGCCGTACTTGATGGAAGGAGCGACATCTACTCACTGGCGTGTCTGACGTACGAGATGCTGGCGGGAGAGGCCCCGCTCGCAGGCAGGTCGCCCCAGATCACGATGGCGCGCAGACAGTCGGAGTCTCCGACATCGCTGTCCCTCCTCCGTGAGACTGTCCCCGAGGCCCTGGATGCGGTGGTCCTGAAGGCTCTCGCGCGCCTTCCGGCGGACCGGTATCCGACCGCCAGTCAGTATGGGGACGCAGTGCAGCAAGGGGCGGGAGTGGGATCGGGCGTGTATTCCAGCGTGAGCACCCCGGGTCTGGTGACTCCGGCGGCTGGAACGAGTCAGACGACCACGGTCAGGGCGCCGGTGACCGGGAAGCTCTCCTTCTGGCAGGAGCTGAAGCGCCGGAAAGTCTACAACGTAGGTGTCGTGTACACTGCGGCGAGCATCGGCATAGTGAGTTTCCTGGCGAACATGAAGGAGATCTACGGGCACGCCGCGTGGTTCAGGTGGCTCCCGCTGGTCCTCCTCGCCGGACTTCCAGTTTCGCTGTTTCTTGCCTGGACGTTCGAGATCAGTCGCGATGGTGTGAGGCGAACTGGCACGTTCAGCGTGGCCGCGCAACGCGAGAAGCGCTGGCCTCTGGTCAGTCGGCGGGCGTTAGTCGCGGTCTTGACGATCGGGGCGTTGTACGTCGCGTTCGAAATCGTTCGGCGAGTCTTGCTGTCCCCCTCCTGAAGCCCCCTCAGAACACCGAGAACTTCAGGTTGTCCAGGTACTTCTCAGGCTGCTCCCTGACATCGCGCGTGAGCAGCGCGATTTCCTCGGATGCCACCTGGATGTTCTCCGTCGCGGCCGTCAGTCGATCATACAACTCTCCGTCGTTGACCATCTTGCC
>JAUVPT010000056.1 GCA_030598525.1 Gemmatimonadota bacterium | reverse complement strand
TCCTCCGACTGCGCGATGAACTCCTGCAAGTCCAGGGTCTCTCCCCGCGTACCCCCGGCCAGCTTCATGAGGCTGCTCATCACGATGTCCTTGTCCTGGATGGCGAGCAGGGCCGCACGGTCACAGGACAGTTCGGACTTCCGGTACCACTCGAGGAGGGCCCAGAGGATAGGCAGGAGCGCCAGGCCCGCGATCGGATAGCGGAACATGGCAAGCTGCATGATCAGGAGCAGAAGTGTCCGGTACAGAACGTGTCCGCTCAGGATATGGCCGACCTCGTGCGCGAGGACCGCTTCTACTTCGTCGTGGTCGAGCACCTCGAGCATGGACGAATTGAGGACGATGAACGGGTCGCTCATCCCGACGGCGCCCGCGTTCACGAGCGGCGTCTGCGAGACGTAGACCTCGGGGATCTCCTTCAGGTCCATGATCTCGCACACTCGAAGCGTCCGCTCGTGAATCCACGGATACTGCTTCTCGGACACGCGCACGGCGTTGGCCTTGAAAGCCAGCCGGATGGCGCGCTCTCCGAACATGCCGAAGATCTTGCGAAGGGCCAGGTCGAATCCCGGGATCTTGCGCAGGGCATTCAGCGCGGCGCGATCCGCCGGGTGCTCCCAGGCCTGGGGGCTGATCTCCGTCAGGATCCGGCGCTGGAACCCACCGGATTCCGAGTAACTGAGGGCGCCGCCATCGTCCCGGCCTTCGTCGTTCTGATTGCCGTTCTCGTTGTCGTTCTCGTCCATGATATCACTCCATCCGCGTCGGGTTCGGTTCGATCCACAGTCTCCGGTACGCGATCCGCCTCATCGCGGTTTCATCCCCCGCTCCGCGCCCGCGCTTCGGGGGGTGAGCTCACGGCACGGCGGCGAGGGCGCGATCGAGGTCGGCCACCAGGTCCTCGACGTCCTCCACGCCGACCGACAGGCGCACCAGGCCATCGGTCAAGCCCATGGCCCGTCTCCTTTCCGCCGGAACCGAGGCATGGGTCATCCGCGAGGGCACCGAGATCAGGCTCTCGACCCCGCCCAGGCTCTCCGCCAGCGCGAACAGCCGGGTGGCGGAAGCCATGGCCTCCGCCCTCTCGGCCGAGACCATGTCGATCGTGATCATGCCCCCGAAGTCACTCATCTGGCGCCTGGCAAGCTCGTGCTGCGGATGCGAGGGAAGGCCGGGATACAGCACCCGGCCGACGGCCTCGTGCCCATCCAGGTACGTCGCGATCGTCCGGGCGTTCTCGCAGTGCGCCCTCATCCTCAGGTGCAGCGTCTTCGTGGCCCGGAGGACGAGCCAGCAATCGAGAGGGCCCGGGACTCCACCGGTGGCCATCTGCTGGTACCTCAGGCGTTCGGCCTGGTCGTCGGACCGGACGACGACGGCCCCGCCGACCACGTCGCTGTGCCCGTTCAGGTACTTGGTCGTCGAATGGACCACGAGGTCGGCCCCCAACTCCAGCGGACGCTGCAGGGCCGGGGTGGCGAACGTGTTGTCCACCACCAGCAGGGCTCCCGCCTCGCGGGCGATCTCTGCGCTCGCAGCGAGATCCGTCAGCTGCATCAGCGGATTCGTGGGCGTCTCCAGGTAGACCATACGGGTCGCGGGCTGGATAGCTGCCCCGAGCTTCTCGAGGTCCGACGTGTCCACATAGTCGAACCGGAGGCCATAGCGCTCCCAGAATCGGAAGAGCCGCTCACTGCCCCCGTACAGGTTGTCGCCGCATACGACGTGGTCGCCGGACGAGAGATTGGCCTTGAGAATCGCCTCGATGGCCGCGAGCCCGGAGGCGACAGCGAGCCCATGCTCACCGCCCTCGAGCGAAGCGAGATTGTCCTCCAATGCCGTTCGGGTCGGGTTGGTGACGCGGGCGTACTCGTGGCCCTGTCGGGGCTGTGCGACCCCGTCCTGCACGTACGTGGACGTCAGGAATAGCGGCGTCATGATCGCGCCCGTCGCGGCATCCGGTGTCTGGCCGGCATGGACCGCCCTCGTACCGAAGCCGTCTCGTTCACGTGTCATTCAGGGCCTCCGTGGTGTCCCGGGATACTGGGAAGCAGGAAGATACGGGGCCGTACCGCGGGCGGCGAACCCGGGATGAGCGGCCGATGAGCGGCCGGCCCAGATACCGAACATGGACATCATCGACGACGTTCCCGGCCGGGCCGCGCACCGACTGTACTGTCACTTCGTGTGGCCCACCCTGGGCAGGATCCCCCTGGTGTCGGCCGACGCGGCCGCCGTCGTCGAGCGTCACGTGATCACCCTGTGCCGCCGGCTCGACTCCGAACCGATCTGTGTCCGTGCGTTCTCGGATCGCGTTCACCTGCTGCTCAGGCTCAAGCCCGGGCATTCGCCGGCCGCCATCGTGTCGAGGCTCAAGAGCGGGACCGAAGCCGCCCTCCAGTCGGCCGGTCACGGCGTCCGGTGGGGTCGCGGTTACGCCGCCGCGACGGTGTCGGGCAGCGAGGTCCGTGCGGTCAGGCGGAGGGTCCACCGGCTGGCGGACAGGCCAATGCCCGCTGACGCTGTCCGTCCGGAGCCGCGGCCACCAAAACCTGCGCGGAGGTGGATCAGGCGCAGCCCCGATCGGCGTTGACGGTCCCCAGCCCACCCGGTAACCTTGGGCGGAAGTTCATCTGCGGCCCACCCTTTGCACGTTCACGAGTCGGTGCGAGCCGACACGCGGCGACTACCCCTAATATACCGGGCGCTCGAAGGAAACCGATTTGACAGGGACAGGTCCATTCATCGTATCCGCCTCGGGCATACGGGGGATCGTGGGCTCCACGATGACCCCGGAGGTCGCGGTGCGCTACGGAGCCGCTTTCGGCCGCCATCTGAAGGCCGTTGGCTCGGCCGACGATCCCGGCGCCTACGTGATCGTGGGCCGGGACTCGAGAACGTCGGGCGATCTGCTTTCCGCAGCGGCTGCGGCGGGCTTGCGGGCCGCAGGCATCCCTGTGCGAGTTGCCGGGATCGCACCGACGCCGACCCTTCTGCTCGCCGTGCGGGATGACGTGCGGGCCGTGGGCGGTCTGGTGCTCACCGCGTCCCACAATCCCGTCGAGTGGAATGGCCTCAAGCTGGCTTCCGGATCAGGGATGTTCGTGAGCCCTGAGACCGGATTGGCCGTCCAGCGGCTGTTCGAGAGTGGCGCGGAGCTGGCTGACTGGAGCGGACTCGGGAGTGGCGGAACGCTCGAAGGTGTGGCGGAGCACCATATCGACAGGGTCCTCTCGTTGCCGCTGCTGGATGTGGAGGCGATCCGGCGCCGAGCGCCCGTCGTCGCACTGGATTGTGTGCACGGAGCCGGCGGGGTCGTCATTCCCGAGCTTCTCCGACGGTTGGGCTGCCAGGTCGAGGGAATCGGGCTGGCCACGGACGGACTGTTTCCCAGGGACCCTGAGCCGATACCGGCCAATCTCGGAGAGATCTCCAGGCTCGTTCGCTCTACCGGGGCGGAGATCGGCATGGCCGTCGACCCAGATGGAGACCGGCTCGCCTTGGTGGGTGGTGCGGGCGAACCGGTGGGAGAAGACTGGACCCTGGCACTCGCCGCCGAGTACGTGCTGGGACGTCGATCCGGCGCCCTCGTGACCAATCTGTCGTCCAGTCTGTCTATAGAAGAGGCAGCCGAGCGGGCGGGAGCGCCTTTCTACAGGGCTCCGGTGGGTGAGGCCCGGGTGGCGCAGAAGATGGTCGCGGTGGACGCGGTGGTGGGCGGAGAGGGGAACGGGGGAGTCATGCTTCCCGACCTCAACCTGACGCGCGATGCGGCGGTCGCGGCAGCGCTCGTGCTCAACCTGTTGGCTGAGAGGGAAGAGACCCTGGACGAGATCCTCGCCACCCGTACCCGCTACCACATGGTGAAGCGGAAGGTCGAGCGGGGCGACGTGGACCCGGATGACATCTATCGTGGCATGCGAGCCGGAGTTCCGCCGGGAGCGGACGAGAACACGGAAGACGGGCTGAGGCTGGAGTGGCCGGAGGCTCGGGAGTGGCTGCACGTCCGGCCGTCGGGCACGGAGCCTGTCCTCCGCATCATCGCGGAGGCTCCGAGCCTGGAACGGGCCGAGGACCTGGTGACGATGGCGGGCAACACCGTGAACGCAGGGGCGGATTGATCGTATGTGCGGAATCGTAGGGTACGTCGGACCGCGGGAGGCGCAGCCCCTGATCCTGGAGGGCCTGCGACGTCTCGAGTACCGCGGATATGATTCGGCGGGTATCGCCACGATTCACGACGGATCTCTCGATGTCCGGAAAGCCGCGGGCAAGATCGTGGAGCTCGAGAGGAGGCTCGAAGAGAGTCCTCTGGCGGGGTCGCTGGGTATCGGCCACACGAGGTGGGCGACCCATGGTGCGCCGACCACGGTCAACGCCCATCCGCACACCGACGACTCGGATCGAGTCGCCCTCGTCCACAACGGCATCATCGAGAATCACGACGTTCTGCGGATCAAGCTCGAGGAATTGGGGCACGAGTTCCGTTCCGAGACCGACACCGAAGTCCTGTGTCACCTGATCGAGGAGACGTACGCCGGGAATCTCGAGGAAGCGGTGGCCGCGGCCCTGTCGCACGTGGAGGGGGCTTACGGAATCGCAGTGATCCACGCCGACGATCCCGGAAAGATTGTGGTGGCG
Organism: Gemmatimonadota bacterium; assembly: GCA_030598525.1. GTDB lineage: Bacteria > Gemmatimonadota > Gemmatimonadetes > Palauibacterales > Palauibacteraceae > Benthicola. Next base: position 4,021 of record JAUVPT010000056.1, on the reverse strand, counting down.
CGGATGGGCTCCCCTCTACTCATCGGGATCGGCGAGAATGGCGAGCGGGAGATGTTCGCCGCCTCCGATGTGGCGGCCGTGGTGCGGTACACCCGGCAGGTCGTCTACCTGAATGACGGAGAGATGGCCGTCCTCACAGCGGACGGACACTCCCTCCTGGACATCTCGGAATCCGGCAACGGAGAGGCCCCCCGCCAGGTCAGCCGTGAGGTGAGCCTGGTGGACTGGGATCTCGGCCAGATCGAGCGGGGCGGTTACGAGCACTTCATGCTCAAGGAGATCTTCGAGCAGCCCGACACCGTCCGCGACGCCATGCGGGGTCGCCTGCTGGAGGAGGAAGGAACCGCCAAGCTCGGGGGCCTGCTGCAGCTGGAGGACGTACTGGAGAACGTCGAGCGAATCGTGATCACGGCGTGCGGCACCAGTTGGCATGCGGCGATCGTTGGCGAGTACATGATCGAGGAACTGGCCCGCATTCCGGTCGAGGTCGAGTACGCCTCCGAGTTCCGATACCGGCGTCCGATCGTCAGGGATGGCACTCTGGTGATCGCGATCTCCCAATCGGGCGAGACCGCGGACACCCTGGCGGCCATGCGGGAAGCCAGGTCCCGCGGCGCTCCGTTGATGGGGATCGTCAACGTGGTCGGTTCGTCGATCGCGCGGGAGACCGACGGCGGCGTATATATCCACTCCGGCCCCGAGATAGGGGTCGCATCGACGAAGGCGTTCACCGGGCAGCTCACGGTCCTCGCTCTGTTCGCTCTGTACCTGGCGAGACGGCGGGGGATGTCGCTGCTGGAGGGTCGCGAGTTCGTGGCCGCGATGCATCAGCTGCCGGAGCTCGTACAGCTCGCGCTGGACGAATCGTCCGCCATCGAGTGCATCGCGCGGGAGTACTCGGACAAGGTGAACTTCCTCTACCTGGGACGTGGCTTCAACTTCCCCGTCGCGCTCGAAGGGGCGCTGAAGCTCAAGGAAATCAGCTACATCCATGCGGAGGGATATCCGGCGGCCGAGATGAAGCACGGCCCGATCGCCCTCATCGACCAGAACATGCCAGTCGTGTTCATCGCCCCCTCGGACTCGGTGTACCACAAGGTCGCGAGCAACATCGAGGAGGTGAAGGCGAGGGGTGGAAAGGTGATCGCCATCGTCACCGACGGAAACCACGACCTGGCGGCCCGTGTTGACCACGTGGTGCGGGTTCCGGCCACGATCGAGATGCTGCAGCCTCTCCTGACCGTGATCCCTCTGCAGTTGCTCGCCTATCACATCGCGGTGCTGAGGGGCTGCGACGTCGACCAGCCGCGCAACCTCGCGAAGAGCGTTACGGTCGAGTAGGTGCGGGGCAGGGTGTCGCGCGCGGCCGGCCCTTCTTAGGTTGGCGCGCGACGAGGTCGGTGACGTCGGATGAAGGGAGATATCGCGATGTCGGCGGAGTACTTCGAGGCACTCAAGGAACAGATCACGTGACCCGCCTCCGCGCAGCCGCGGTTCGGGTCGCCGTATGTTCTGTTCTACTTCCGGGGACCGCCGCTGCCCAGTACACGATCACTGCGGAGAACGGGGACACCGTTCTGTTCGAGTCAGCGGCCTTGCGGACCATGCTCGACACGGCAAGGGCCCTGTGGGCCGACCTGGAGGAGGATCCTCGGGTCGCCTACATCACTCCTGCCGCCAACAGGGCGGGTCGCGAAACCGTCTCGCTCGAGAGCCCCGAGGCCAGCTACCCATGGAACGCGGTCCAGGTGGTCGATGATTCGGTCGTCGACGCGATGCGCCTTCCCGCGAACCTCCGCGAGGCGGACAGGGCATACTACAACTACGCCGTTCAGCGGATGCGCGTGGTGCGCTGGGCCGATCCGGATGTGTCCTGCGATTCGCTGCTCGCCCTCGAAGAGAAAGTCGTCGGGTCGTTCATCGACGGTTGGATCCTGTCTCGTACCCTGTTCGGTGGGCCGGCGTTCGCACCCCTCGATGAACTGGTGTTCGCCCGACACGCGGGCCTGCTTCGCCCGTTGTTGGCGAGACGCAACGACCCGCAGGTCGGGGCGTGCGCGGCGCAGTGGGCGGACGAGAATCCGGAACGGGTAGCGGCCTACGAGACATGGCGCCTGGAGAATTTCCCGCTGCCCGGAGAGGAGCAGGAGGAGGAGCCCGCGGCGGAACCCTCCCCGGATTCGGATGAATCGGGCCAGGAAGAAGCGCCGCCGGACTCGGAGGGCGTCGCGCCCGGTGAGCCGGGAGCGGACCCGGACCGATGACCCTTCGTTTCCACAACACCCTGACACGGACGGTCCAGGACTTCGAGCCCGCCGAAGAGGGGCACGTTCGCATGTACACGTGTGGCCCGACCGTGTACGAGCGGGCTCATATCGGCAATTTCCGTGCGTTTGCGTGGGAGGACCTTCTGCGCCGCTACCTCAAATGGCGGGGCTACAGGGTCACGCAGGTCATGAACCTGACCGACGTGGACGATCGCACCATCCAGGCAGCGATCGATCGGGGGGTAAGTCTTGAGCAGGTTACGGCTCCGGTCACCGAAACGTTCTTCGAGGACTGGGAGACGCTGGGGCTGGAGCCGGTGGAGCATAATCCGCGCGCCACCGGACACGTGCCGCAGATGATCGATCTCGTGCGTCGCCTGGAGGAAGGCGGTTTCACGTACGAGAAAGACGGCTCAGTCTATTTCGCCATCGACCGGTTCCCCGGGTATGGCAGGCTGGCCAACATCGACCCGGAGGCCCTTCGCGTCGGCGGGCGCGTCGAGGGTGATGAGAACTACCCCAAGGAGAACCCGCGCGACTTCGTGCTCTGGAAGGGAGGAGCCCGTGGCGACGAAGGCGACGTGGCCGTCTGGGGCTCGCCCTGGGGGCCGGGCCGACCGGGCTGGCACCTGGAATGCTCTGCCATGGCCATGGAATACCTGGGAGAGACTCTCGACATCCACACCGGTGGTGTGGACAATATCTTTCCGCATCACGTGAACGAGATCGCGCAATCGGAAGCGGCTACCGGGAAGCCCTTTTCGCGCTGGTGGTTGCACGCGGAGCACCTGCTATCAGAGGGCGAGAAGATGTCCAAGTCCGTGGGCAACTTCTACACGATCGAGTCTCTCGTGGATCGGGGGCATCGACCGTCGGCCATCCGGTACCTGCTGCTCAGCGCTCACTACCGTACACAGCTCAACTTCACCCTCGAGGGGCTGAAAGACGCGGACCGGGCGGTCGGACGACTGTTCGAGTTCAGGCGACGACTGGCCGAAACACCATCTACGGATGATCCGGGAGTTGACGCGCCGGATCTGGAAGGATTGGCGAATAGCTGGCGCGAGTCGTTCACCGAAGCGCTGGATGATGATCTGAATGCCAGCGATGGACTGGGGGCCACGTTCACGATGGTGCGCGAAGCGAACCTGGCCCTCGACTCGGCCGCCACGGCGTCCACCGCGGGTCTCGAGGCGCTTGAGGCGGCGCTGGGCGACTTCGATGCCGTGTTCGGCGTGCTATCGCTTCGCGACGGGGAAGAGACGTCTGGCTCGGCCGAGCTCGAAGAGTGGGTCGTGCAGCGGATCGCGGCGCGGGCCGCTGCACGTGCAGGCCGTGATTTCGGCCGGGCGGATGCGATCCGGGACGAGCTCCTGGACCGGGGCGTGGCTTTGGAGGACGGTCCCTCCGGGACCCGATGGAAGCTGGTCTCGAAGGCCGACTGAACGGCTGCGTGCAAAGCGGTGTTTTCTCAGTTGACGAATTTCCCGTCACCCAATATGTTGGCGGTCTGATTTTGCTGACGTAGCTCAACTGGAAGAGCACCGGATTTGTAATCCGGAGGTTGTGGGTTCGAGTCCCACCGTCAGCTCGGTGACGCGTTCGCCGGGGTAGCCCAGGCAGGCCAAGACCGGAGACACGAAGTCATTCCAAAGCGGCCCTTGAGTCGGGTGTTACCGGCAAGGGCCGTACGATTGGGGTGGGGTACCGAAGCGGCCAAACGGAGCAGACTGTAAATCTGCCGGCGAATGCCT
>JAUVPT010000081.1 GCA_030598525.1 Gemmatimonadota bacterium | reverse complement strand
GTCGAAACGCTGCTCCTCGACGGCTTCTCCGATTGCGTGCGCCACGGCCAGGTAGGCGGCCGGAATGGCCAGCGCTACGGCCAGGGCGTACACCGGGATGACCAGCCACGTCACGATGCCTACGATGAGCAGAAGCAGAACAGGCAGGACCAGAAGCTGGCCCGCGAGCCCTACGCCGAACGACCGCACGGTGTCCGTACGGATCACCCCGGCCGCTACCTCAAGGCGCGAGCGGAAGAAGTACACCACCACGAATCCGAGGGCCGAGAGGGCCAGGAGCCAAACGATCGCGGCCATGATTCCGCTGATCGCGTGTCCGATGTTGTGGGTGATCGAGCCGATGAAGCCTCGATTGCTGGAGCGCACATTGACCCTGACGGGGATGTCGATCTCGTCCGCGAGGTCTACCTCGAAGTCGCCTGATACCAGGCTGCCGAGATCTCCCGCCAGGAGTGACACCATTTCGCCCGATACGCTGCCGCCGGCGTCGACGATGTCTCCGCCTATTTGCAGGATATCGCCCGACACGTTGGCTGACGGGCCAAGAGTCAGAATGCCTTCGAGCACCAGGACGTCACCGTCCACGGTGCCTTCTAGGTTCAAGTCCCCGGACAGAAGCGCGATATTTCCTTCGATGTGCTGGTTGGCGCCCACGGTGTAGTCATCGTGAACGACCAGCGCGAGGTTCTCCTCCAGGCCAGTCACCTGGCCGCCCAGAACCTCCAGTTGACGACCCAGCAGCTCTACGCCGCGCGTGAGATCGCCGAGCGATGTGATTCTTCCCGGCGCGATGGCCACCTGGCCACCTCCGGAAATGTCGATCGTCGCCGTCTCGGGAAGCGCCGCTGCCGCCGTCCGGTTCGAGCTTTCCGCCAGCCGGTCGAAGAGGGCCTCGAGGGCGCTGCCCGAAGACGCTTCCACGTCGCCGCTGGCATCCGGCACCCATTCGGCCAGTCGATCGGCCAGCCCCGAGCCCTCGAAGAGCGCCGGGCTCGTAAGCAGCGACCGCCACGAATTGTCGAGGGTCCCTCCGGGCTCGTAACTGCCCTGGACCTCTCCGTCGATGAGGACCTCTCCCTCACGCAGCGAAATGACGCGTGTGCCCCCGTCCGCGAGCGCCAGTTCCAGGCTCGCGGCTCCGGCCGCCAGCGAAACCGTGCTGCCTGTTACACCCTGTTCCTGGGCCATCAACCCGGCCCCGACAGGCCACAGGAAAGCCACCGCCACCGCTACCATCCACCCGCGTCGCATCGTTCTCGAACTCCTGGTTAGTGCGTTGCTGTTCATCCCCTTACCCTCCGCCTGAGCTGCCAATGGCTCGTCACGAGGGCCGGGTCAACGTCCATCAGTGAAAGCATGATCCGCAGGGAGGCCAGCCCGATGAGCGTCACGGTCGCCACGGCCACGAAAGCCGTGACCAGTGTGAGCTGTCCGGCGACTCCCTGGGCCGTTTCCACGATTCCGGATCCGTACACAAAGCGGCCGACCTCCATCACGCCGCTCCACATCAAGGTCGTGGAGCGCTGGACGAGCAAAGCCGCGATCGTCATGGGAGTCAGCTCCGGATACCGGGCGATCCACACCAGCCCCACGCCGACTGCCGCCGCCGCGCCGGCGAATGCCGCTGCCGTGGCGACCTGGTGCTTCCGTACCGCCTGGAGCACCCGGACCCGCCAGGGAAGAGGCAGCCGGACGCGCTGCATCACTCGGTCGGTAAACCCGACCACGGGCTGCAGTGGCGTCAGCGCCTGGAGCAGGACATGCAGGGTCTGCAGCTCTTCGACATCGCGCCGGCAGCGGTCACATTCCGCCGCATGCGCAGAGCTGCGGGCCGGGAGCCTGTGGTCGCCGGGAATTGCCAGCGCTTCCAGCTCCTCCGCCTGCAGGTGCCTCGCTCGTTCCTGATGATTCGTGTTCATCTTGGTCTTGACTCCTTCATTCCCCTCGCCTTACGGGATGCGTCGTGGGGGAGTTTCACTCTTCGTCTCCGCCGTCCCACCGGTCCTCCAGGAGATCCCGGAGCTCGCGGCGGGCGCGGAAGATGTAGGTCTTCACCGTGCCGAGTGGCACGCCCATGATGTCGGCGATTTCCTCGTACGGACGTCCCTCTACGTGACGCAGCAGAATCGCGGTCCGGTATTCCGGTCGCAGCCTGGCGATCGCGTCCTCCAGATAGCCCGCCAGCTCGCGGGCCTCGACCATGGCGTCCGGACTCTCCTCGTCGGACTCGAGCGACAGCGAGGTCGCTTGCTGGCGCTCCGGGGTTACCGCGTCGGGCGACCCGTGCATGGAGATGGTCTTCACCTGCTTCTTACGCAGGTGATCGACGGTGAGGTTGTAGGCGATCTTGAACAGCCAGGACGAGAACTTGTACGACCGGTCGTAGCGCTGGAGGTTGTTGAACGTCCGGACGAACACTTCCTGGGTCAGGTCTTCGGCAAGCTCCCGGTCGCGCACCATGCGGTACACGAGCGAGAACACCGGGCGCTCGAATCTCTCGACGAGCTCGCGAGCCGCCCGCTCGTCCGTTTTGAGGCACAAGCGGACCAGGTCCTGGTCGCTGTGCTCCTTGTAGCTCACGGCATCGTACCGGAGATTCTGGCGCCCCTACGTTGCTGATCCGTTTGGCCCATCATAACGTGGGCGCAAGCTAGAGTCCGGCGGTCCAACCGGACAACGGTAACCCCAATGGCCACGACCCGATCGCGAGACGACGCATGTCCTTCAGAGATCTGTCCGAGTTCGTTTCAACCCTCGAGCGGGAAGGCGAGCTCGTCCGCATCGCGCGGCCCGTGAGCGTCGAGCTGGAGATCACCGAGATCACCGACCGCTGTATGAAGAGCGCGGGAGGGGGCCCGGCTCTGCTGTTCGAGCGACCGGTGCTTCCGGGTGGAGCCGAGTCTGACGTGCCTCTCCTGATCAACATGTTCGGGAGTGAGCGGCGCATGGCGATGGCCCTCGGCGTGGATCGGCTGGAGGACATCTCCGACCGCATCCAGGGCATGCTCGAGATGAAGCCACCGGCGGGCCTGAAAGAAAAGCTGCTCCTGATCCCGCAGCTGGCGGAGTTTGCCAGGTTCCCGCCGCGTCGGTCGAGAGGGACTCCGGCCTGCCAGCACACTGTATTTCGCGGAGACGAGGTGGACCTCGGACGGTTGCCGCACCTGCTGTGCTGGCCGGACGACGGGGGCCGCTACATCACCCTGCCGCAGGTCATATCGAGGGACCCCGATACGGGCCGCCGAAACGTGGGCATGTACCGGATTCAGGTACTGGATGAGAACCGGCTCGCCATGCACTGGCAGCGCCACAAGAGCGGTGCCGCCCACTGGCGCGAAATGGCTGCCCGGGGCGAGCGGATGCCTGTCTGCATCGCGCTTGGCGGCGACCCGGCCTGCGTATACTCGGGCAGCGCTCCGCTTCCCCCGAACATCGACGAGTACCTGTTCACGGGTTTCCTCCGGAAGGACCCGGTGGCTCTAGCCGAGGCCGTCACGTCTGACCTCGAAGTGCCAGCGGACGCGGACATCGTGATCGAGGGATGGATCGACCCTTCCGAGGACCTGGTGATGGAGGGCCCGTTCGGTGACCACACCGGCTTCTACTCCGAGGCGGACCTGTACCCGGTGGTGCACGTCGAGGCCATCACGATGCGCGAGCGGCCGGTGTATCCGGCCACCATCGTGGGCCGTCCTCCGATGGAGGACTTCTGGCTCGGTTACGCGACCGAGAGGATCTTCCTTCCGCTGCTCCAGATGACGTCTCCCGAGGTGGTGGACTACCATATGCCGCCCGAGGGGATCTTTCACAACCTGGTCTTCGTGTCGATTCGCAAGGACTACCCCGGCCAGGCGTACAAAGTGATGCAGGGCCTGTGGGGACAGGGGCTGATGTCGTTGGCGAAGGTCATCGTCGTCGTCGATGACTGGGTGGACGTCCGAAACGTACCCGAGGCCTGGTGGGTCGCCCTCAACAACATCGATCCCGAGCGAGACGTGATGTTTACGCGCGGGCCGATCGATGTTCTCGATCACGCCGCTCGGCGCTTCACCTTCGGTTCGAAGATGGGGATCGACGGGACGAAGAAGTGGCCGGAGGAGGGTTTCGATCGAAACTGGCCCGAGCTGATCGAGATGGACCCGGCCACCCGGGAGGCGGTGGACGCGATGTGGTCCGAGCTGGGGATCGAGCTTCCTTGAGCGCAACCGAATCCCGGGCGGTGCGATACGCCCGGTTCGTCAAGCTGGAGCACACCGGTTTCGCGCTTCCTTTCGCCCTGGTTGGCGCCATCCTGGCGTCGTACCGGTATCCGGTCACCGGATGGGACGTGCTGTGGATCGTCGTGGCCTTCACGGCCGCCCGGTTTGCGGCGATGGCCTTCAACCGCGTGGTCGACCGCGAGTTCGACGCCCGCAACCCTCGCACGGCAGGGCGCGAGATCCCCACCGGAGCCATATCGGTCCGGGAAGGGAAGCTGGCCGTCGTCGTGGCCTCGGCGGTCTTCGTGCTCGCGGCCGGGATGTTGAATACGCTGTGTCTGGTCCTTTCTCCGGTGGCGCTCGCCGCCGTGCTCGGGTACAGCTACGCCAAGCGCTATACCTCCGCGACCCATCTCATCCTGGGGCTGGCCGACGGTATCGCGCCCTCGGCGGGCTACCTGGCGATCGCCGGACGGTGGAGCGATCCGTGGATGCTGCTCCCGATCCTGACGCTGGCCGTCGGTCTGTGGATCGGCGGATTCGACATCCTGTACTCCATGCAGGACGTCGAGGCGGATCGCCGCCTCGGCCTGCACTCGATACCGTCCCGATATGGCATTCGGTGGGCCCGCTGGTTCGCGGGTGCGTTTCACGTCGGCACCGTGGTCTGCCTCCTGGCCGTGCCGATCATGGTACCGGAGCTGGGCGCCGGGTACATGGCGGCCCTGGTGGTGACGACGGCCCTGATCGGGGTGGAGCACGGGCTGGTGGACCCCGAATCTCCTGAATCGATTCACCAGGCCTTCTTCACGATCAACGTCTGGATCGCCGCGGCATTCGCGATCCTGGTGCTCGTGGACCGTATACTGTGAGGGGTATTCAGCCGCGACCGGCGGTCGAAGGCACGGGCCGCGTGTGATGGGAGACCGAGGCGCATGAGCGAGAAACGCTGGATCGTGGGGGTTACCGGAGCGTCGGGGGCGCCGTACGCCGTCCGCCTCCTGGGCGCCCTGGTCGAGCTGGAGGTGCCGGTGGACGTGATCATCTCAGCTCACGGGTGGCGCCTCTTCTCTCACGAGACGGGAGTCGGGGGCGAGGAAGACCTGCTCAAGGCGATCGGGGGCAGCGGAGCCCTCGAGTTCTACGATAACGGTGACCACGGTGCCCGCCCGGCCTCCGGTTCGGCCCCGTACAAGGGCCTCGTGGTCTGCCCCTGCTCGATGGGAACCCTGTCGGCGATAGCGAGTGGAAGCGCGCGCAGCCTCATGGAGCGGGCGGCGGACGTGACCCTCAAAGAGCGCCGCAGGCTCGTGGCCGTGGTGCGAGAGACCCCGCTCTCGGCGATCCACCTCGAGAACATGCTCACGCTGGCGCGGCTCGGCGCTGTCATCTTGCCGGCTTCACCGGGATTCTATCACGGCCCGCGAGAGGTCGGAGACCTGGTGGACTTCGTGGTGGCCCGGGTCCTGGATCACATGGACGTGGATCACGCCGTCGGGTACCGCTGGACCGGCGAGGAGGAAGCGAGGGATGCCTGACGCGCTCGTCGGGCTCATCAGCGACACGCACGGCCACCTGCGTACGGCGGTTTTCGATGCCCTCGCCGGGGTGGAGAGGGTGATCCACGCCGGTGACGTGGAGGATCCGGACCACCTCACCGACCTCGAGGCCATCGCGCCGGTCACCGCGGTCTCGGGTAACGTGGACCGGCATAGCGTCCGCGCCGTCGTGCCGGAAGAGGCCGTCGTGGACGTGGCGGGCTTACGGGTCGCTGTGATACACGGACACCAGGTGCACCCGGACTATCGCCTGCTCCTGGCCCGCTTTCCCGACGCCCGGGTGATCGTGCACGGGCATACGCACGTGCCCCGCTGCGATTCGGTGGGCAACGTCCTGATCGTCAATCCGGGAGCCGCCGGCAGGGCCCAGAAGGGCTATCCGCCGAGCGTGGCGATCCTGGAGGTAACGGACGGGGTGCCCACGGTGCGGCACGTGGACCTGGAATCGCCAGGCGGCTGAGATCGTCCCTGCCCGCCGGGCGAAGGGGCTGGCGCGGAGTCAGCCCTGGCAGGACGGACAGTAGAAGGTGCTGCGGCCCGCCTGCACGATCCGCTCGATGGGCTTGCCGCACTTCCGGCACGGCTTCCCGTCGCGCCCGTACACATCCAGACTGAACTGAAACTCGCCCGACCTTCCGTTCACGGCCCGGTAGTTCTGGAACGTGGTCCCCGCCTGTTGAAGGGCTTCACGCAGCACGCTTCTCACCGTCCGATGCAGGCGTTTCACCTCGTGGGGCTCCAGGTCCCGCCCCGGACGCCGCGGGTCGACGCCCGCCCTGAACAGGGCCTCGGACGCGTAGATGTTGCCGACGCCCGCCACCCGTCGCTGGTCCATCAGCGCGTTCTTCACAGGGGACCGGGTCGCTGCGAGCGTCCGCCCCAGGTCGGCGGCCCGGTATCCGGGTTCCAGCGGCTCGGGGCCCAGGCGGGCGGCTTCGAGCTCCCAGTCGCGGCGATCGAGGAGGCGAAGCCCGCCCAGTCGGCGCATGTCGTCATAGAACAGCGTACGCCCATCGTCCAGCTGCAGCCGGGCGGCGATGTGCCGGAACTCCGCCGGGTCCGGGGCCTCGCGCCCCAGGGCGAACCGGCCGCTCATTCGAAGCTGAACCTGGAGGATTGAGTCGTCATCGAGGTGGAAGAGAAGGTACTTGGCCCTGCGGCCGACGCCGACGATTCTTCGGCCCTTCAACCGCCGCCGAAACGAGTCGGGGTCATGCGGCGGAAGGACGATGTCGGCCTTGTGGACCTCGACCTCGATGATGACCCGGCCGCTGAGTTCCGGCTCCAGGTCCCTGCGGATCGTCTCGACCTCCGGCAGCTCCGGCATCGATCGTCGGTCGCTCAGCCCGCGGATGGCTCG
>JAUVPT010000005.1 GCA_030598525.1 Gemmatimonadota bacterium | reverse complement strand
GCAGAGATGGGCCATTCTCGGCGGCTGCGTAGGTGCCGGTGGTTCTCGCGAGGGGGTTACACCTGGTCTCATCCCGAACCCAGCAGTTAAGTCCCTCAGCGCCGATGGTACTGCAGCCTCAGGCCGTGGGAGAGTAGGTCACCGCCGGCTCTTATTCCGAACGCCTCACCGGGTTCCGCCCGGTGGGGCGTTCGCTTTTATACCCCGCTAACCTCAGCCCCCATCGGCCCTTCAGGATCGGAATTGGAATGGGCAGCGCCGCGGCATCGTCCAAGCAGTGTATGCTTGAAGGAGGCGGTCGTGACCCTGTACGTGGAGGTTGAGAGAATGCACCGTGCGATTCTGGTGATGGTCGGAATGTTGACCCTGGCCGCGTGGCCGACGGATCTCGTCGCTCAGCAGCGGGGGGCCGGACCTATGGCCGCGCCAACTGACAGCTTGATAGATGCTTACTCCTCGCGACTTAACCTGACCGATGAGCAATCCATGAACCTCAAGGAGATACTCGAGGCCCAGTCCAAGAAGGCCCAGGAGATGTTCGAAGCTGTAAGCGGGCAGGGTCGCGAAGCCATGATGGAGATGCGACCAAAGATGGAGCAACTCGGGAAGGAAACCAGCGAACAGGTCGAAGCCCTGCTCACGGAGGACCAGATCCCCGAGTATCGTAAGATCCAGGCCGAGAACCAGGAACGGCGGCGAAGTATGCGGCAACGCCAACCCAGCGGTTGAACCCTCACCCTAGTTCGTCGACCAAGGTTGTGGGGCCGGCCTCGGCCCCACAGCTTCCTGCACATGACTGATCTTCCATTTTCCGCCGGCGCGGACTCGTTCAAGGCCGGCATCTGCGCCATCATCGGCCTTCCGAATGTCGGGAAGTCAACGCTTCTCAATAAGCTGATCGGCGAGCGGCTCAGCATAGTCACTCACAAAGCACAGACGACGAGGCAGCGCCTCCTGGGTATATACTCGGACGACCTGCACCAGGCCATTTTCGTGGACACTCCCGGTCTTCTGGAGCCGCGCTATGCTCTGCACGAGTCTATGCAGGCTGAGGTCGCCCGGGCCAGGACCGACGCGGACGTGCTGATGTACGTGGTGGATTTGGGGTGGGAGCGCAGCCTGGAGCACGCGCGGGAGTTCAAGCCGCCGCCAGGGGTCCCATCGATCCTCTGCCTGAACAAGGCTGACCGGGTAAGCGATGGTGAATTGTCAGCTATCGAGGCGAACCTCGTCGACAGTTCGGACTGGCAGTCGCGCATTGTAACCGAGGCCACCAGGGCACAGGGAGTGGATCAGCTCAGGAAGGAGATCCTGGCCTTGCTGCCCGCCAGCCCTCCCCTTTATCCGGTGGACGACATCGCGGCAGCCCCGGTCCGGTTCTTCGCGGCGGAACTGATTCGCGAGACCTGTTTTGAGGAGCTGGCGGACGAGGTTCCCTACGCTACCGCGGTGGAAATCGAGACGTTCAGGGAGGCGGATGACCCGGTTTACATCGAAGCCCTCATCTATGTCGAGAAAGACTCCCAGAAGGGAATCGTGATCGGCAAAGGCGGCAGCATGATCAAGACGATCGGTCGCAAGGCGCGGATCAAGATCGAACACCTCATAGAGCGACCGGTCTACCTCGACCTGAGAGTCAAGGTGATGCTCAACTGGCGACGCCGGCCGGGCCGGCTTAAGCTTCTTGGATACGACCTTCCGCCCGGATCCAGGTGAGAAATGTCCATCGACCCCAAGCTACTGGAAATCCTCGTCTGCCCAAAATGCCGGGGCGAGCTCGAGCACAGTGAGAGCGAGCAAACGCTCACGTGTCATCAGTGCAGACTGCGGTATCGCATCGAGGACGACATCCCCATCATGCTGATCGATGAAGCTGAGGCTATCTAGCCTCGGCCTGGTTCTTCTCATTGTCCTGAGTCCTGCCTCGTCCAGGGCACAGGACTCGTCTTCCGGCACAACGCTGCGCGGCGAATCATCGACGCGTGAGACCGCTCGCTTCCTACTGGCTCCCATCGGAGCACGTACTGTGGGCCTCGCCGGGGCCGTAGTTGCATCCCGGGCCGACGTTGAAGGAGTTCTGTGGAATCCGGCTTCCGCGGCCGGCATCGAGAGCCCGACGGCCTATTTCCATGTCGCGAATGATTTCGGCACGTCCAGCCAGGTTTTCGGATTCCTTGGCCGTTGGCAGGAGCTACGGATCGGGCTCGCCTACTACCATTTCGGCATGGGATCCATCGAAGCACGGGACGAGTCGAACCAGGACCTCGGCTCGATAGCTCTCGACGATGACGCGCTGATCCTCACCGGAGGCTACGGGCTCTCCTCGGCGGTGGACCTGGGTTTGAGCTACAAACTGGTCCGCCTGTCGTCGGCATGCTCCGGCGACTGCAATGCCTTCGACGGAAAGAGCATCGGACACGCCTTTGACGTCGGGGTCACGGCGGACATCACTGCAGCGCGGGGACTGTCGGTCGGAGCCGTGTTGCGGAACTTCGGCCCCGGGATCCGCGTCAGCGGCGCGAGCACGACCGACCCGTTGCCGACGAGGCTCAGGCTTGGTGCATCTCTGAATGCCGTGCGGGCCTTCGTTCCGGGCGAGGAACGATTCGGCATCGTCCTTCAGGTGGACGTACAACAGACGGTGACCGAATTCGACGATCTGGAGGCATACCTGGGCGCGGAGGCCTCGCTTCGAGGCATCCTCTATGTCAGGGGCGGCTACGCATGGAGCGCGGCTGGCCGGAGCGGTGCAGCACTCGGAATAGGTCTTCGTTATGATCGACTGACCGTAGATCTAGGACGTGCCTTCGATGATTTCTCCAGCTTCGACTCGGACTCGCCGTTCCAGCTCTCCCTCGCTTTCGGATTCTGATCTGCCAGGACATGAGATCCAGAAATGACTGACGTTCCCAGCCGCACCGACATCATTCGTGCCCTCCAGGAGGCCCGTCACGGACCACCGACCGCGCGCGATCTAGCCCGAGTTCTGCGAGTCGATCGTGAGGTATACCGAGCGTTCCGTCGCCGGCTCAAGGCTATGGAGAGGGACGGTGAGGTCTTCCGTCAGAGGAAGGGCCGTTATGCCCTTCCTGGCAGCTTCGAGATAGTGACAGGTGTCGTCGATGTAACCCGCGCTGGCGACGGCTTCGTGATCGCCGAGGCAGCGGGGGAAGAGGATGTCTACGTACCACGCCGCCACCTTGGATCCGCCGTCGAGGGTGACCGGGTTGCGGTTCGCGTGGAGCGGCATCTGCCGGGCCGAAACCCGGAGGGACGCCTGGTGCGGGTGCTGGAGCGAGCATGGTCACAGATCGTGGGCGTGTATCACCACCGGCGTGGCTACGGAACGGTCGTTCCGCAGGAACCGCCCCTGCCCGCAGACATCTTCATCCCTGCGTCCGACCGTGGCGATGCGACCGAAGGTGACATCGTACTGGTCGGAATCGCCGAATGGGGCAAGAGCGAACTCCGGCCCGTGGGCGCGGTTTTGTCCGTGTTGGGCCGCCCGGGGGATCCCGGCGTCGATGTACTGTCCATCATTCTCGGCCAGCAATTACCGATCGAATTCCCCCCAGAGGTTCTGCGAGAGGCCGAGAAGGTCGCCCGCCGGGGTGTCCGACCCGAAGACCTGGAGGGTCGAGAAGACTTTCGTGATACACTTTGCTTCACGATTGATCCAGGAGACGCAAAGGACCACGACGACGCTCTCTCCGTTCGGCGAACGCCTACAGGGCTGGAGATCGGAATCCACATCGCCGACGTTTCCTGGTACGTCAAGAGTGGAAGCGGCCTTGATCGGGAGGCTCTCGAACGCGGTACCAGTGTCTACCTGGTGGACCGCGTAATTCCGATGCTCCCCGAAGCCCTTTCGTCGGACCTGTGCTCGCTGGTGCCTGGACAAGATCGCCTGACCCTGTCCGTCGTACTGAAATTCGACGACGACCTGGTCCTGCAAGAGCGACGGATCGTTCGGGGGGCCATTCGGAGCGCCCGTCGCCTGGCATACGAAGAGGCGCAGGATCTTCTCGACGGCGACCTTCCCGAAGGCGGAGAGTCGGTCGCAGTCGTTACAGCCCTGCGGGACCTGTCAACGGTCGCAGCAGGAGTGAGGCGTGGGCGACAGGAAGCCGGGGCGGTCGACTTCGCCATCCCCGAGGCAAAGGTCGTTCTCGATGACGATGGGGAACCAATTGAAATCCGACCGCGTCACCGCCTGGAAGCCCATCGGATCATCGAAGACCTGATGATCCTCGCGAATGAGACCGTTGCCAACCTAGGACTGGCCGAGGACCTTCCGCTGATTTACCGGATACACGAGGCTCCCGACCCGGACCGCATCGAAAAGCTCCGGGAACTCGCGGCTTTCTTCGGCTATTCGTTACCGCCGGCAGAGGTGCGCCCGGCAGACCTGTCTAGGCTGCTGGACGAAGCGAAGGGCAAGCCCCACGAATATTTGCTCTCGAGCGTGACTCTCCGGTCGATGAAACGAGCCCGATACTCGACCGAGAACGTGGGCCATTTCGGCCTGGCATCGGAGGCCTACGCCCACTTCACTTCTCCGATCCGACGGTATCCCGACCTTGCCGTTCACAGGGCGCTGGTCCGGTGGCTCAGAGGCTCGCCCGGGCGACCGCCTGAGGACCTCAAGGACGTGGCTCGGCATTCGTCGGATATGGAGAGACGGGCCCAAGAGGCCGAGCGGGAGTCCGTGGAGGCCAAGACGATTCGGTATATGCAGCGGCATGTCGGGGACGAGTTCAAGGGCACCATAAGCGGCGTCACCAGCTTCGGTCTTTTCGTCGTGCTCGACGGCGTTCTTGCAGAGGGCCTCGTACGCCTGGGCTCCCTGGTGGATGACTACTATACATATGATGCCGACGCACACGCAGTCTCCGGTCGAAGAACCCGAAACAGGTACCAGTTGGGCGACCGAGTTTCGGTCCAGGTCGTGAGGGTCGACACGGAAAGCCGGACCATCGACCTTGAGCTGGTCGGCAATCCGGCTTGACCGGAAGAATCAGCGCAGCTAGACTCGCCGCAGACGGGGATTTCCGCGATGCGCGGGGACCCCGTCTTAGCACAACGGGCGCTGTGGTGCACCGCCCCGACACCCACGGCGGGCAGGGAGAGGATCGAATGGCAGTATCCGATGCGAAGCTGGGTCTGATCAGCGAATTGCGGCAGAGGCTGGACGACCTGCGGAGGTTCCTTTGACCTCGAGTCCAAGGAGACTGCGTTGGCCGGTCTTGAACAGCGCATGGCCAAACCGGGATTCTGGGACCAGCCGGAGGCCGCCCGGGGGGTCATAGAACAGGCCAACAAGTTGAAGGCCTGGACGGAACCGTGGAATTCACTGACGCGGAGAGTCGAGGACCTGACGGAACTCGCTGATCTCCTCGCCGAGGAGGAAGACGAGGACCTGTCGGTCGAACTGGACCGTGAGACGGTAAGCATCGGGGAGGGGCTGGCAGAACTCGAACTGCGGAACATGCTTCGCGGCCCTGACGCGCACAGGTCAGCCCTCCTCACCGTGCACCCCGGAGCCGGAGGTACTGAGTCTCAGGATTGGGCCGAGATGCTCCTCCGGATGTACTCGCGGTACGCCGAGCGACGTGGCTATACGGTCCAGCTTCTCGAACTGCAGCCGGGTGAGGAAGCCGGAATCAAGTCGGCTACCCTCGAGATCCTGGGTCATCACGCGTTCGGGTACCTCGGCGCGGAAACCGGAGTCCACCGGCTCGTGCGGATTTCACCATTCGACGCTCAGGGACGCAGACACACATCCTTCGCGTCGGTATTCGTGTACCCTGAAGTAGATGACGACGTCGAGATCGAAATCGATGAATCAGATCTTCGCATCGATACGTATCGAGCTTCCGGCGCGGGTGGCCAGCACGTGAACAAGACGGATTCAGCAGTGCGCATCACCCACGAGCCCACGGGCGTCGTGGTGTCCTGCCAGCAGGAGCGCAGCCAGCACAAGAACCGGGCTAAGGCCATGAAGATGCTCCAGGCCGCGCTCTACCAGCGCGCCATGGAGGAAAAGGAGGCTGAGAAGAAGGTCATCGAAGACTCCAAGACAGACATCGCGTGGGGCAACCAGATCCGCTCCTACGTGCTGCAACCGTACACCATGGTCAAGGACCATCGAACCAACCTGGAGGTTGGGAACGCGGACGGGGTCCTGGACGGTGACATTCACCGTTTCATCGAAGCCTTTCTCCGCCGGAAAGGGGCGACCTGAACGTGACTTCCAAGGACTCCTCCGGTCGGCGCGACGGTCTGCCGATCCGAGAATGGTATGCGGCGGCAGACAGACCGAAGCCGATCAGAGACCGATTCGCCAAGCTCGACAAGCTGCGTGACCTCGGCGTGCCTGCCTATTCGTATTCCTTTGATCCGACCGATGACCTCACGTCCGCCCTGGCCAGACACGAAGACGGCGTGGAGGGGACCCGGGTGCGCGTCGCAGGTCGCCTTGAGTCGCTCCGAGACATGGGAAAGAGTGCCTTCGCTCACCTGGGCGACCGGTCGGGGCGACTCCAGATCTACTTTCGTCGGGACGACTTGAGCGAGCTCGACCGCCAGATTCAGAATCTGCTCGACCTGGGCGACTGGATCGGAGTAGAAGGCGAACTGTTTCGCACCCGTACAGGCGAAGTAACCGTCCGAGTCGAGACTCTCGAGTTGCTGGCCAAGTCAATGCGCCCGCTCCCGCTGGGCAAGACCGAGATCACGGACGAAGGGGAGTCGGTTGTCCACCATGGGTTCGCTGACGTCGAGAGCCGATACCGCCAGCGCTATGCCGACCTCGCCGTCAACCCGGACGTCAGGGCCGTGTTCATCACGAGGGCCCGGATCATTTCCGCCCTGCGCGCGAGATTGGATGGAGAGGGTTATCTCGAGGTGGAGACGCCGGTGCTCCAGCCACTGTACGGCGGGGCGTTCGCCCGTCCGTTCACGACCCATCACCACTCGCTGGATCGCACTCTCTTCCTGCGAATCGCAGATGAGCTGTACCTGAAGCGGTTGATCGTGGGACAGCTCGACCGGGTATACGAAATTTCGAAAAACTTCAGGAACGAGGGCATCGATCGGACTCACAATCCGGAGTTCACGATGCTCGAACTCTACCGGGCGTACGCAGATTACTCGACCATGATGGATACGGCGGAGGAGTTGGTCACCGAAGCCGCAACGGCCGTTACGGGAGGACTGGAGCTTTCCTTTGACGGTCATACGGTTGACCTGTCGCGCCCATGGAAACGGATACCGTTCTTCGAGGCGATCGAGAACTTTGCCGGGTTCGACGCCAGATCGGCGGACACG
Organism: Gemmatimonadota bacterium; assembly: GCA_030598525.1. GTDB lineage: Bacteria > Gemmatimonadota > Gemmatimonadetes > Palauibacterales > Palauibacteraceae > Benthicola. Next base: position 14,975 of record JAUVPT010000005.1, on the reverse strand, counting down.
GAGGAGCTTCGGCGACGGGTGCGAGAAGCCGGGAGGGGCGATACAGAGGCATTAGGTCGGACCAAGTTGCTCGACGTCATATTCTCTGAGTGGGTCGAGCCTGAACTCGTCGATCCGACGATTGTCTTCGACTACCCGATCGAGATGAGCCCCCTCGCCAAGCCGAAGCGCGGAGATCCTGATCTGGCAGAGCGGTTTGAAGTCATTGTCGCCGGAACGGAACTGGTGAATGCGTTCAGCGAGTTGAACGACCCCATCGATCAGTGGGAGCGGTTCGTGGATCAGGTCGAGCAGCGCGCAGCCGGAAACGAGGAGGCCCAGGCTCTGGATGAGGACTACGTGAGGGCCCTGGAGTACGGCCTTCCCCCGACGGGGGGCCTCGGTCTGGGCGTCGATCGCCTCGTGATGCTCCTCACCGACCGACCCACGATCCGGGAAGTGATCCTGTATCCGATCATGAGGGACGATGAATCCGACTGAGGCCACGGTGCGCACCCGACACACGGACCGCGCTCTGCACTGGTTCGTGGCACGGCGCTACCTGTCGAGCCGACGGGGAAGGGGGTTCCTGTCGCTGATCACGCTGATCGCAATCGGAGGCGTGTCGGTGGGGGTGATGGCGTTGATCGTGGTGATCGGCGTGATGTCGGGGCTGCAGACGGACCTGCGTGAGAAGATCCTCGGAGCCAACTCCCACGGCATGGTGCTGGAGATCGGCGAAGCCGTGCGCATGGAAAGCTGGGAGTCGGTGCTACGTCGGGTGACGGAAGATCCGGACGTGACGGGCGCCGCACCCTTCATCTATACGGAAGTGGGCCTGAACGTACCCGGAGGCAGCTATTCCGAAGGTGCCGTTCTTCGCGGCCTGGCCAACGATTCCGTATCGCTCTCCGTCACGGAAGTGGATGAGCATCTCACCGTGGGCGCCATGCCGTTCGGGGAGACGGAGTCCGGTCGTCCGGGAATCGTTCTCGGTACGACTCTCGCCAATCGCCTGAACCTTTATCCCGGGAAGACGGTCACGGTCGTTTCGTTTCAGGGCGCTGAGCTGACTCCGACCGGCATCCAGCCTCAACTCCGCCTGTACGAGGTCACGGGGCTCTTCGAGACCGGCCTGTACCAGTACGATACCAAGTTCGCCTACGTGCAGCTGGAATCCGCTCAGAGTCTGCTTCGGATGGGACGCGCGGTCACTGGAGTGGAATTCAACGTTCGGGATCCGTGGAACAGTGGCAAGGTCGCCGCCCGGATCAGGGACTCGCTCGGGTTCCCTTATTCGGTGGATGATTGGCAGAGACAGAACTCCAGTCTCTTCTCGGCACTCAAGCTCGAGAAATTCGCCATGGGCATCATCCTCCTCCTGATCGTCCTGGTAGCATCGTTCAACATCGTGTCGACTCTGATCATGGTCGTCACGGACAAGGTGCGAGAGATCGGGATCATGCGCGCCATGGGTTTGACCGCGGCCGACATCACAAGGGTATTCGTCCTCCAGGGCGTCGTGATCGGATTCGTGGGCACGACGGTCGGAACTGGTCTCGGCCTCACGCTGTCCTGGCTACTGGATCGATACCAGTTCATAACGCTGCCGGGTGACGTCTATTTCATCGACCACCTGCCGGTCGACACCAACCTGATCGACGTCGGATTCATAGTGCTGGCGTCACTGTCCATCGCGTTCCTAGCCACTATCTATCCGGCGCGGCGGGCCGCCGACTACACGCCGGTGGAGGCGATCCGCCATGAGTGACGTGACGACCGGCCCCGCGGCGTCCGCCGCCGTCGAAGCCGTCGACGTCGAGCGAAACTTCGAGGGGGCGGATGGCAATGTGATCCGGGTACTGCGCGGAGTGGACCTGCGGCTTGGGCGCGGAGAGACCGTCTCCATCGTCGGACCAAGCGGGTCGGGCAAGTCCACCCTGCTGCATATCCTGGGCGGCCTGGACCTCCCGACGTCGGGGCGCATCGCGCTGGGGGGCAGAGACGTCGCCAACCTGGACGACGTGCAACTCGCGAAGGTCCGAAATCGCTATGTGGGTTTCGTATTCCAGTTCCACCATCTGCTCAGGGACTTCACCGCGCTCGAGAACGTCATGATGCCGCAGATGATCGCCGGATACCCCCGCACCGCGGCCCGCAGGCGTGCTCTCGAGCTCCTGGACCAGGTGGGTCTCGCGGACCGCTCCGGGCACGTTCCGGCGAAGCTGTCGGGAGGGGAGCAGCAGCGAGTGGCCACTGCGCGGGCACTGGCCAACGAGCCTCCTGTCCTGCTGGCGGATGAGCCATCGGGCAATCTCGACCTGGACACCAGCGAGCTCCTGCACGACGTGTTGTTCGACCTCGTTCGTGATCACGGGACCGCCATGGTGGTCGTGACGCACAACATGGCGTTGGCCTCCCGCACGGATCGGATCTTGCGACTCTCATCGGGCGTTCTGGAGTTAAGTGAGACCAACGAGCATCTACAAGGCGTGGGGGACTGAGCGGCGCATGCTCTGTGACGACTGCCGGGAGAAGGAAGCGGAAGTCCATCTGACTTCGATCGAGGCCGAGGAAATGCGGTCGGTACACCTGTGCCTCAGTTGCGCGGGGGAACGTGGCATTTCTTCCGATACCGAAGGAATTGATACCGAGAAACCCCCGCTCGTAGATTTTCTGGAGCAGCTCGGGTCTCCTGGCCCGAAGACACCTATTCCGGAGTCTTCGGAACCCTGTCCGTTCTGTGGAACTTCGGCGGCTGACTTTCGGAGGGCCGGAAGGGTCGGCTGCTCCCAGTGCTATGTGCACTTCGAGACCCAGATTCGAGGCCTTCTGCGCCGGATTCACGGATCTTCTCAGCACGCCGGGAAGCTCTACCTCAGCGAGGCATCGGACATCACGGACCGTCTCGGTCAGATTTCATCGATGCGGCGTCGGATGAAACGGGCGATCGAAACCGAGGATTTCGAGACGGCCGCGGAACTGCGTGACCGCATTCACGACATGGAGACGCAGGCGTGATCCGGGCTGCCGAGCCTTTGGCCGACCGAGGACTGGACTGGATTCGGGGAGGAGAGGAAGCCGAGATCGTCTTATCCTCGCGTGTCCGGGTTGCCCGCAACCTGCAGGGGTTTCCGTTTCCGGGCCGAGCTGGAGCTGAAGACCGGGCGGAGGTAGTGCAGAGGATTCGCGCAGCGGCCGACCACGCGGAATCGCTGAACGGGGGGTTCTTCTGGGAGGTGGACTCGCTCGATCCGGTGGACCGCGAGATCCTGGTCGAACGGCACCTCATCAGCCGGGACCTTCTCGCCGCCCGGCGGGGACCTTCGAGTGCGGCGCTGGTCCTCGCGGAGGGATGTTCCTGCGGCGTAATGGTCAACGAGGAGGACCACCTGCGGCTGCAGGCACTCGTGGGTGGCCTGGCACTCGATACAGCCTGGCGCCAGGTAGATCGGTTGGATGAGGAAATCGGGGCGCTCCTTCCCATGGCATACCATCACCAATTCGGCTTCCTGACGGCCTGCCCGACGAACGTCGGGACCGGCCTTCGGGCCTCCGTGCTGATCCACATTCCCAGCCTCGTCCTCACGAAGGAGATTTCCAAGGTGCTCGAGGGCATCTCCCAGGTCGGATTGACCTACCGCGGGTTGTATGGAGAGGGATCTGAGGTCGTCGGCAACTTCTTTCAGATCTCCAACCAGACCACGCTTGGTAAGACGGAGGAAGACCTGATCGACCACCTGGGGCGAGTGACGGGAAAGGTGATTGAGTACGAGCGCAGAGCGAGGAGCGTGCTCTTGACCGAAGCTCCATCCGTACTCGAAGACAAGGTCTGGCGGGCATACGGGATTCTCCGCACGGCACGGAGCCTGGGTCTCGAGGAGATGATGAACCTCCTGTCGGGTGTCCGCCTGGGAGTGTCTCTGAAACTATTGAAATCGCCACGGGTAGAGACGCTGAACGAGATTCTGGTGCGCGGGCAGGTCGCGCATCTCGAGCGCGCTGCAGGAGCAAGACTGAGTGAGCCGGAGGCGGATGTCTGTCGCGCGACGTACGTTCGGGATAAGCTAGCCGAAGACGAGCGGGACGCCGGGCAGGCACCCGCAGACGGATCCAGTGATACGACGGTGGTCGACAGGCCGCCCTCGGGGGGTTGATGAACTACAACTTCACCGACCGTGTGAGGAAAGTGCTGGCTATGGCGCGAGAGGAAGCTGTGCGCCTCCAGCACGACTACGTAGGAACCGAGCACATCCTCCTCGGATTGATTCGTGAGGGTGACGGCGTGGCAGCCGAGGTTCTACGCAGCCTGGCGGCCGACCTCGACGAGCTCCTCAGGCTGGTGGAGGAGAATATCAGGCCGGGGAAGGCCTCCGCATCGATCGGAGAACTCCCGTACACTACCCGGGCCAAGAAGGTACTCGAGTACGCGATGGCGGAAGCTCGCGAGCTCAATCACAGCTACGTGGGTACCGAGCACCTCTTGCTGGGCCTGCTGCGAGAGGAAAAGGGTCTCGCCGCCAAGGTCCTGGGAGAACTCGGGATCGGTCTGGAGGAGGCTCGGGCAGAGATGCTGAAGCTCCTTGGTAACGAGGGGGCCGTGGCCGAGCCGGGCAGTGTCCCGCCACCCGCTGTGGCGCGCGGAGACTCCAAGTCGAAGACGCCAGCCCTGGATCACTTCTGCAGGGACCTGACGGTGCTGGCGCACGAGGGCGCCCTCGATCCGACGATCGGACGGCATGCCGAGATCGAGCGCGTCATGGAAGTCCTTTCGAGGCGCAAGAAGAACAACCCTGTCCTCATTGGTGAACCCGGAGTCGGCAAGACGGCCATCGTCGAGGGACTTGCCCAGAAGATCGATCGCGGTGACATACCTGACAGTCTGAAGGACCATCGTGTCCTGGCCCTCGATATGGCGGCAGTGATCGCTGGCACCAAGTACCGGGGCCAGTTCGAGGAGCGACTCAAGGCCATCGTGAACGAGATCTCGCAGAATGAAGGCGTCATCCTGTTCATCGATGAACTGCACACTCTCGTCGGGGCCGGCGCCGCGGAAGGGGCCATCGACGCATCGAATATGCTGAAGCCGGCGCTGGCGCGGGGCGAACTGCAATGCGTGGGCGCCTCCACCCTTAACGAGTATCGCAAGCACATCGAGAAGGACGGCGCTCTCGAGAGGCGCTTCCAGACCGTGATCGTGGAAGCCCCCTCGGTCGAAGAGACTCTGGAGATCCTCAAGGGACTGCGGAAGCACTACGAGGACCACCACAACGTCAATGTGCCCGATTCTTCACTCGAGGCGGCAGCCAAGCTCTCGGACCGGTACATCACGGATCGTTTTCTCCCTGACAAGGCCATCGATGTGATCGATGAAGCGGGAGCACGGTCTCGCCTGGGAGCCCAGGTGCCCCCGCCGGAGGTCCAGAAGCTTCAGGTCGAGATGGATGAACTGTCGGGGCGCAAGGACGAGGCGATCCGGGACCAGGACTTCGAACGTGCGGCCATGTTGCGCGATCGAGAGAAGGAGCTGCTGTCCGAGATCCGGCGCACCAAGGAAGAGTGGGGAAAGCAACAGCGAGAGACGCGTCCGATCATAACGGAGGAAGACATCGCCTTCATCGTGTCTCGCTGGACTGGAATCCCGGTCAGCAGGCTTCGCGAGGAGGAAACGAAGCGCCTCCTGCGTATGGAGGATGAGCTGCACGAGAGCGTGGTCGGCCAGCACGAGGCGATCGAGGCGATCAGCAGGGCTATCCGCCGTACGCGTGCCGGGCTCAAGGATCCCGACCGCCCGATAGGCTCATTCGTGTTCTGCGGCCCCACGGGAGTGGGGAAGACGGAGCTGGCGCGACAACTCGCGCGGTTCCTCTTTGCTGACGATCAGGCCCTGATCCGGGTCGACATGTCCGAGTACATGGAGAAGTTCTCGGTGAGTCGCCTCATCGGGGCTCCGCCGGGCTACGTGGGCTACGAAGACAGCGGGGCTCTCACGAAGGCAGTGCGGCAGCGTCCCTATGCGGTAGTGCTGCTCGACGAGATAGAGAAGGCGCATCCGGACGTATTCAACATCCTGCTGCAGGTCCTCGATGAGGGCCGGCTCACGGACAACTACGGCCGGGTGATAGACTTCAAGAACACCGTGCTCATCATGACCTCCAATGTCGGGGCCAGAGAGATCGCTTCATCGTCGAGCCTCGGCTTCGAGACCGGCGAAACGGAGGCGCAGTACGATAGGATGGCGCAAAAGGTAAGGGATGAAGTGGACAGGACATTCACCCCTGAGTTCCTCAATCGCCTCGACGAAGTCATCGTCTTTCACCCGCTCTCCAAGGAGCAAATCGGAGAAATCGTGCACATCATGCTGCGTGAGGTCCAGCGACGCCTGGCTGACGAAGAGCTGACTCTGAGCACGACGGAGGCGGCCGTAGACTTCCTGGTGGACCGCGGGTATGATACAAAGTTTGGTGCGCGTCCCTTGAAACGGACGATTCAGAGGTATATCGAGGACGCGCTTTCTGAGAAAATCCTGATGGCCGAGTTCGCGCCGGGAGACGAGATCGTCGTGGAGCTGGCGAAGGACTCCGAATCCCTGGTCTTCCGGGCGGCATCGCATACATCCGCCAAGTGAAACATAGCCGAATCGCAGTTGGACTGGTGGCCCTCGCCGCACTTTCGACGGTGAGGGTCGCTCCATTGTTGGGGCAGGAAGAGCCCCTCTCAGTCACCGTCGACAGCATCGTCGTGCGGGGCCACTCTCGTTATTCCGCGGAGGGGATTCAGCGTCTCGCGCAGATCCGGGTGGGCGAGGTCGTTAACGGCCCCGGTATTCAGGAGTCCATCCAGCGACTTTTCGCGACCGGTGAGTTCTCAGACGTGCAGATCCGCGTCACGCCGTACACTCCGGCGATCTTCTTCATCGACGTGGTAGAGCGCCCGGTCGTGGGGTCCTACCGGTTCGAGGGCCTCAAGCACGCCAGCGACGGCACCGTCTCGGACTCTGTGGGGCTGATTGGCGGAGGCGCCCTCGACCCGTCCAAGGTGGTCCGGGCCCAGGCAATGATCCTCAAGTTGCTGGGCCAGGAAGGTTTTCCTCAAGCGACTGTTGATACGGCGTTGGCCCCGGATCCGAGGGGGCTGGACCAGCTGGAACTTACTTTTCGGGTGCGAGAGGGCCCCCGACTGGCTCTCGCAAGGGTCGAGATCGCCGGGAACGAGGCGCTCACTGATTCCGAGATTCGTGGGTCGATGAGCACGGTCGAGGAGGGATTCTTCTGGTACGAGCCAGGAGAATTGCACCGTGACGAGTACAGGGCCGACCTGACCGATCGTATCCCCGGGTTGTACGGTGAGCACGGATACATTGACCTCGAGGTCCTCGGCGATACAATCGTCGTAGACACTCTCACTGGAAAGGGACGAATCCAGGTACGAGTCCGGGAGGGTCCGCAGTACCTGGTCAAGTCGTTTGAAATCGACGGCAACCGCCGATTCCCGACTTCTCAGCTGGGTGAGTACTATCCTCCGGTCCGGGATGGAGAGCTGGACGCCGAAAGGTTGGAAGCGGGGCAATATCCGCCCTTCAATGAGACAGCGTTCCAGAAGGCATCGATGGACATCGCCGATCTCTATCGAGACGCCGGCTACCTCCAGGTCCAGGTAATTCCGGATGTCGTCCGTAATCTGCCCGAAACCCCGGATGCGAATCCTACGGTTTCTGTAAGCCTGCAAATTATCGAGCGAAACCCCGCCTATATTCGCACGGTGGCGATCGTGGGCAACGACTACACGCACGACCGCGTGATCCGGAAGATCCTCCTCACGCTCCCGGGCGACATCTACTCTCAGCAGCGTCTGATCCAGAGCGTGCGGAACATCCAATCGCTCGGGTTCTTCGAAACGTTGCCGCCCGACGAGGCCATCCAGATCAACCCACGCGATGATGGGGACATCGACATCGTCTATCGGGTAAGGGAAAAGCAAACCGGCAACGTCAACTTCGGCATGTCCGCCGCCGCCGCGACAGGGCTGGCCGGATTCATCGGCTACGATCAGCCCAACCTGTTTGGTCAGGCCAAGATCGGGCACTTCCGCTGGCTTTTCGGCGCTCGGACGCAGGACATTGAGCTCACCTACACGGACCCCGAATTGTTCGGAAGCGTGTACAGCGGGACCGTGGGTGTGCAGAGTTCGCGTGATCGCTTTCAGACGTTTGACCTGGGAACACGGCGCAAGACGGGTGGATTTATCGAATTCGGCATTCCCCTGTTCCGATTCCGGGTCCGGGCCATTCGCTTGTTCGTGGGGTATTCCCTGTTCGCGGAAGACGTCAGCGACCTGGACGCTTTCGGGCTCGGGCCCGGGTCGGAAGGGCTGATCACGAACGGAACGCGCAGTACGATCTCGGCCCGCATCGTCCGCGATACGAGAGTGGGAGGGCTGTTCCCAACCGGGGGCAACCGGAACCAGCTCGCGTACCGCCACACGGGCGGGTTTCTCGGCGGAGACGGGGACTACGACAAGTGGGACTTCGACAGCGCGTGGTTCTCGCGCATCGCGCAAATCGGCGGAGGTCCGGGAAAGGTCCCGATCGAGGTAGTGGCGATGCTGAACTTCAAGGCAGGACTCGTGTTTGGCGATAACCCGTTCTATGTTGAGCGATTCTTCGTCGGCGGTACCCAGGTCGGCCAGCGCGTCCGCGGCTATGAGGAAGCAACGATCACTCCTCTGGGGCACGTGCCAAGAAACGCGCCGGTCAACAGCCTGGCACGGGTCGGCGAGTCCTACTTCACGACCTCCGCGGCCCTCGGAATCAAGCTGACGGATAACATTTTTGCGAGCACCTTCGTAGATGCCGGAAATCTCTGGGCTAACGCTGCGGAGTTCAATCCGACGGACCTCCTCGTCGGCGCCGGAGTAGGGTTGAGCCTGGTGACTCCGTTTGGCCCCGTGGGCCTTGACTACGCTTACGGTTTCGACCGGAGAGACGTGCTGGGAAGGCCGAACCCGGGTTGGCAGTTACATTTCCGGTTTGGGCAGTTGTTCTGAGCCGGATGACGGAAGAGAGAATAGACTCCAATTTGATCGGAAGGAGAAGCACGATATGGCTCTGATACGTGGGTTCGCCCTGGCGATACTCGCCCTGGCCCTCGGTGCGGAAAACGCGCAGTCGCAGGGAAATCCCGCCCAAGGCACTCCGGTTGTATACGTGCGCGGTCAGGTGATTCTGCAGGCTGCGCCTGGTGCCGCGGAGGCAGCGCGCACTTTCGAGCGCGAGCTGGCGGATATGCGCACGCAACTCCAGGAGCAGGCGGCCGCCGTGGATTCGATGCTGCAGGACTATCAGCGTCAGGAAGTGCTCCTGAGTCCCCAGGCCAAAGACCAGAAGCAGCAGGAGATTGTGAACCTACGCAACCAGTTGCAGCAGCGTCAGGGAGAGATGGACACCCAGGCGCAGAAGCGGCAGCAGGTGCTTCTCGGGCCGATTCTGGAGCAGGTCGGTGCGGTGATCGAGGCTCTCCGTTCGGAAAACAACTACTCCATAGTTCTCGACGCCTCGAAGGAAGGGCTGGTGGCCGCGGACACCACGCTTGACATTACGGACACCGTTCTCTCGAGACTCGGGGTCGAGCCGCCTCCTCCCGAGCCGGCTGGCGGAGCAACTCCGTAAGTAAATGACCGCATATACGGTACAGCAGCTGGCCGAGCTCGTGGCCGGCAAGGTCGAAGGCGATGCGTCCCGTCGAGTCGAGGGTGTCGCATCCGTGGACCGGGCCGGCCCCACGGATGTGACGTTCGTCGTGGACGCGCGGTACGCTCAGCGGTTGGGACCCCGGTCGGTGGGCGCCTGCCTGATCGCCCCGGACATGCAGATGGAGGCCAACGGCACGGCCTACATCCGGGTCGAAAGTCCCGAGCTGGCCTTCAGCAAGCTGCTTGGTGTCTTCCATCCCGAGCATCGGCCGGATCCGGGGGTGCATCCGACTGCAATCGTCGGACGCGGATCCCGAATCGGCGCCGACGCTTCGATCGGTCCCTACGTGACGATCGGCGAGGATACAGTGATCGGCAGCGGCACACAGGTTGGCCCCAACACACACATCGACGATGACGTGGTCATCGGGCAGGATTGTCGCATCGGCCCGGGGTGTACGATTCTGCACGACACCGCGGTGGGCAACCGGGTGAGGATCTACACCGGCGTGCGCCTGGGCGTCGACGGATTCGGGTATACACCGGGAGCCGACGGACTGATGCGAATCCCCCAGGTCGGTCGCTGCATTATCCACGACGATGTCGAGATTGGGGCCAATTGCACGGTTGATCGTGGCGCGCTGGGCGATACGGTGATCGGGCAGGGAACCAAGATCGACAACCTTGTGCACGTGGCTCACAATGCGGCGATAGGAGAGAACTGCATCATCGTGGCACAGGCAGGGATCGCCGGGAGCGTTGAAATGGGTGCCGGAACGCATGTGGGTGGCCAGGCGGGCGTCTCCGGCCACCTCAGCATAGGTCCGGGAGCGCGAATCGCCGGGCAAGCCGGCGTCTTCGGGGATATCCCGGCCGGCGAGACATACTCGGGCTATCCAGCGAGGCCGCATCGGGAATCTCTGCGAGCGAGCGCCCTGACCCTGCGCCTCCCGGAGCTCTTTCGCCGCCTGGTCCGCCTGGAGCGTCGGCTCGATGGGGAGGGCGAGTGACCGACAGCCAGCAGCGCCCGCAGAGGACTCTCCGGTCCGCCGTGACGATCGACGGAACGGGTCTGCACACCGGGCAGCCGGTGAAGGCCACCCTCAATCCGGCCGAGCCTGGCACGGGCCTGATGTTCAGGCGGATCGACCTCGCGGATCAACCGCTCCTGCCTGCCACCGTGGACAGCGTCGCCGGTACTTCGTGGGAAACGGTCCTCGGGGAGGGAGATGCAAAGGTTGGTACGATCGAGCACCTCCTGGCTCCGCTGACCGTGTACGGGATCGACAACCTGGAGATCCTGCTCGAGGGCCCCGAGCCTCCTGCTCTGGACGGCAGTGGCCGAGAGTGGTGCGCCCTGATCGAGGAGGCCGGAATCCAGGAGCAGGAGGGTACGCAGGCCCGCTCGATCGTGGTGCGAGAGCCTTTCGTCGTCCGAGAGGGTGACTCGACCTACACGATCGCGCAGCATGACGGATATCGCATCACTGCCGAGATCGATTTCGACCACCCGGCAATAGGACGGCAGTCCGCAACGGTGGAGATCGAGCCGGAGACCTTCTGCGCCCAGATCGCCCCGGCCCGGACGTTCGGCCTCGAAAGTTGGAGAGAAATGCTCCACGCCAAGGGGCTGGCCCTGGGAGCGAATTACGACAACACGATCGTGGCCACCGATGAGGGGCTCGCCGAAGGAACCGAGCTTCGGTTTCCGGACGAGTTCGTCCGGCACAAGATCCTCGATCTGGTGGGGGATCTCTCCCTGGTCGGAGCTCACATCCGGGGCCACGTCATCGCCGAGAAGCCAAGCCACCGCGGGAACGTCGCCGTGGCACGTCGGCTTCGGAACATGCTCGCGCGACCCGAGGACGGGGGGCCAGCACTCGATATCAACCGAATTCTCGAGTACATCCCCCACCGATATCCGTTCCTCCTGATTGACCGGGTCTTGGAATTCGAAGGGGGGAAGCGGATTCTCGGACTGAAGAACGTCACGATCAACGAACCGTTCTTCCAGGGCCATTTCCCGGAGCATCCGATCATGCCGGGAGTTCTCATCGTAGAGGCGATGGCACAGGCCGGGGGGCTGCTCCTCATGAACGAGTTCGACGACCCGCAATCCAAGGTCGTTTACTTCATGTCCCTGGACGACGTCAAGTTCCGCCGTCCGGTAATGCCCGGGGATCAGCTTATCTTCGAGCTTCGTCTACTTCAGCTCCGCGGACGGACATGCCGGATGCAGGGAGAGACGCGTGTCGGAGACCAGGTGGTCGCCGAAGCCACAATGATGGCGAGAGTAATGGACAAATGAGCGACTCTCAGGCGGTGGCTCCTGCATCGATTCACCAGACGGCGATCATAGATCCAGAGGCCAGGATCCCCCAATCCGCCTCAGTAGGTCCCTATTCCATCATTGGCCCCGGTGTCGTGATCGGGGAACGGGTCACCATCGACTCTCACGTCCTGATCGAGCGGGATACGACCGTTGGAGATGATTGTCGCATCTGCAAAGGCGCGGTGCTCGGCACTGACCCCCAGGACCTGAAGTACGCTGGCGAGCCGACCACGCTCGTGGTCGGAAGTCGTACTACGATTCGGGAATACGCGACGCTGAATCGTGGCACGATCGACTCCGGGATCACTACCGTCGGCGACGATTGCCTGATCATGGCCTATGCCCACGTGTCACATGACTCACGTGTGGGCAACCACGTCATTCTGGCGAATTCGGTCAACATGGGCGGGCACGTAGTCATCGAGGACTGGGCGATCGTGGGGGGAGTGACTGCGGTTCACCAATTCGTGCGTATCGGGTGCCATTCGTTTGTCGGAGGGGGCTCCAGGCTGCCGCAGGACGTCGCTCCCTACGTGATGGCTGCCGGGAGTCCCTGTGCCGCCTACGGGCTGAATATCGTTGGCCTGAGGCGCAGAGGGTTCAAGCGGGAGACGATCCGGCAGATCAAGGAAGCCTACCGCCTGGTATTCCAGTCAGATCTCAACGTGTCCCAGGCGCTCGAGCAACTGTCAGCTCGAGAGGACCTGATGCCCGAGGTCGAGCACATGGTCTCGTTCATCCGGTCCAGCGATCGCGGCATCACCACATGAGCGTCACGAAGGTCGGGGTCGTAGGCGTAGGTCGACTCGGATCGGCCCACGCACGGATTCTGGGTGAGATACCTGACTGCGAGCTCGTCGGGGTAGCGGACAGCGATGGTAGCCGGGCTCTTCAGGTGGCGAGCGGCCTGTCTGTGGATGCTCTCGATGCCGCAACTCTTGCCTCCCGCTGTGATGCTCTGGTCGTCGCGGTCACCACGTCTGCCCATCACCCGGTCACCCGGATGGCCCTCGAGTCCGGCTGTCACGTCCTCGTGGAGAAGCCGCTCACTCCGACCCTGGCCGAGGCTGACGACCTGGTGGACACGGCCGAGCGCCTGGGCCTGTTCCTGGCCGTGGGCCACGTGGAGCGCTTCAACTCAGCGATTCGAGAGGTGAAGCCGCTCCTCAGCGATCCCAGGTACGTCTCTTCCCAGCGCCTCTCGATATTCCAGCCCCGCGGAACCGATGTTCCCGTCATGCTCGACCTGATGATCCACGACATCGATCTCGTGCTGGGCCTTGTGGATAGCCCGGTCGAGTCGGTGGACGCCGTCGGGATCCCCGTCCTGACCGATTCGGTGGATATGGCGAGTGCGAGAATTCGTTTCTCCAACGGCGCGTGCGCCGATATCAGCGCCAGCCGGGTATCTGCCGAGCGCTCTCGGGAATTACGGCTGTTCCAGCCGTCGGGGTACTTCAGCCTGGACCTGGCGAAGGGGGAGGGGGAATACCTCCGGCGGCGAGACGGAGTCGAGTTGGCAGGGATCTCCCGGACCCGCGATATGGGTGAACTCTCACTGTCCGACATTGTGGAGCGAGTTCCCATCAAGGGAGATGCGGCTGAACCACTGCGTCTGGAGTTGGAGGCCTTCCTCGCCGCACTGAGCGGAGAGGGAAGCGCAAGCGTCTCGGCTGCAGAGGGAAGAGCGGCACTGGAGATCGCCCTCCGAATTGAGAACGAAATCGAGGCATCGGCCAATGTCCCTGTACAAGATTCGCGAGGAACGTAAGAAGCTGGGCGTCGGCGCCAAGCGCGGCCCGCGAACCCTGACCCTGATCATCCTCCTCATCCTGGTAGTCCTGCTCATGGGCTACCTCAACCGGCTTGTCTGACCCGGCGATCTTCCTGGCCGCGGGCGAACAGTCGGGTGACCTGCACGGCGCCGAGCTTGCCCGCGAGCTGAAGCGCCGGCTCCCCGGAGTGCGCCTGTATGGTCTGGGTGGGAGCCTGATGGCCTCAGAAGGCGTGGAGTTGCTGGCGGATCTCGATCGCCTGGCCGTCCTGGGGTTTGCGGAGGTCGTCCGCCATATACCCGACCTCGCCAGCCTGCGCAGCGAGGTTAGACAGTTCCTCCTCGAGCGTAAGATCGACCTTCTGGTTCCCATCGACTACCCGGGCTTCAACCTGCCGCTGGCTAGATACGCTAGACGGAACGGGATTTCCGTCCTGTACTACATCGCCCCCCAGGTCTGGGCGTGGCACGAATCGCGAGCTCGGAAGCTAGCCGAGGACGCGGATCTCGTATGCGTGGTCCTGCCGTTCGAAGAAGAACGGCTAAAGCGCTGGGGGGTGCGAACCCGGTTCGTCGGCCATCCTCTCCTGGACAGGGAGTCATCCACGACGACTGCGGCCTGCGACGCTGCCGGCTCCCCCAGCCTGGGAATCTTCCCCGGGTCTCGCATGCAGGAGGTGAGGCGCCTCCTCCCCATCTTCCTGAAGGCGGGCCACGAGATCGCCTCGAGGTTGCCGGGCCTCGAGATCCACGTAGCCCGGGCACGGGACCTTCCGGGTTCAGCGTACGAGAACCTGGGCAAGGCCACGCTCATCGACGCAGAATCGGCCGTTCGCTCAGCGAGAGCGGCGATTACTAAGTCCGGTACGATTACTCTGCAACTCGCGCTGGCCCGCGTCCCCATGGTCGTGGGCTATCGGGTGAGTCCGCTCACGTACTCGATCGCGAGGCGCCTCGTGAGGATCGACCACATATCGCTGGTGAACCTGGTCGCCGAACGACGGGTGGTGCCGGAGTTCATCCAGGCCGAGGTGACTCCATCCGCCATCGCCGGAGCGGCGCTCCCACTCCTGGACCTGGCGACACCGGAGCGGCACCGGCAGATCACCGACCTGGAGGAGGTGGCGGATCGGCTTGGAGCCCCGGGAGCCGCCGGCAGGGTAGCGGAGGAATGTTCTCGTCTATTGGCGGATCGGGCGG
>JAUVPT010000153.1 GCA_030598525.1 Gemmatimonadota bacterium | reverse complement strand
GCGGGGAAGGGAAACGCGCAGCATCGATCACCTCGGGTTCGGGTTCGCCGATCGATGCCGCATACACGGGCGGACGGGAAAGGAGCCTTCTCGCGCTACTCCTCGCGCAGTGCCTGCATCGGCGTGACCCTGGTCGCCCTCCGCGCCGGGACGTAGCCTGCGGCCATCGCGACGAGCGCCAGGCACAGGGTCACCAGGCCGAAGATCACCGGATCCGTGACACTCACGCCGAACACCATGCTCTGGAGCAGCTTGCTGAGCCAGAAAGCTCCCACGAGTCCCGTCAGGAGACCGATCCCGGCCAACGTTGCGCCCTGGGCCAGCACCCGGCGGCGCACCGCACCGGTCGTGGCGCCGAGTGCCATCCGGATCCCGAATTCGCGCGTCCGCTGGCTCACCGAATAGGAGAGGATGCCGTACACGCCGATCGCCGCCAGGAGGAGCGCGACCCCGCCAAAGATCCCCATCAGGGTGAGGGCGAACCGCTCGCTCTCCATGTGGCGTCCCAGCACCTGCTCCATGGTCCGGGCGCGGTAGATCACGAGTTCGGGGTCGATCGCGTCGAGCTCCCTCCGGATCTGTGGGAGGATTCCGAGCCCTGATTCCGTTTCTATAGCCTGTATCAGGGCCCAATTGCGGTCATCGCCGTACTCGGTGTGTGGGATGTAGATCTTGGATTTCCGGTTCCCGCGCGCGTCGAACGCTACGTCGGGCACCACACCGACGACCGTGCGCACCGTATCGGCGGAGTAGAACTGCTGTCCGATCGGGTCGCGGTCGGGGAGTGCGATCCGGGCCACCGTCTCGCTGATGACCATCACCGGAGGCGCGTCTTCCCCATCGCCGGCGTTGAAGGTCCGTCCGGCGAGGAGCGGGATGCCCATGGTCTCGAAGTAGTCGCCCTCGATGATTCGCATCTGGGCGCCTTCCCACTGCAGCTCACCGTCCGCGTCTTCGTATCGGTAGCCCCAGTCGTGGTAGGGCCCGGCTGCCGGAAGCCACGAGGTGGCCGCGACAGCCTCCACTCCGGGGATCGACCGCAGCCTCTCATGAAACCTCTGATGGAATTCGACCCGGAGAACCGGGTCCTCATACCGCGCGTCCGGCAGGTGCACCTCGAACGTGAGGAGATCGGAGGAGTCGAACCCGTAGTCCTGTCCCTGCAGGGCGGCGAAGCTCTTGATCAGGATTCCCGCCCCGATGAGGAGCACCAGGGCCAGTGCCATCTGGGTGGCCACGAGGGCCGTACGGATGCGAGTCGATCGCTTACCACCGGCCATTCCACGTGAACCCTCGCGAAGGTCGGATGTCAGGTCCACACGAGAACCGCGCAAGGCGGGGACGAGGCCGAACAGGAGCGCTGTCAGCACGGTCACCGCGGCGGCAAACAGGAGTAGCCGTCCGTCCAGTCCTACCTCCTGGGCACGTGCCACCGCCTCGGGGCTGATCGACAGCAGGAATCGCACTCCCAGGTGTGCGACGACGAGGCCCGCCAGTCCTGCGAGGGTCGCCACGAGCAGGCTCTCGGCGAAGAACTGACGCACCAGCCGACCCCGACCGGAGCCCAGGGCCGACCGGATGGCGATGTCCCGCCTCCTACCCAGGCTACGGGCCAGGAACAGGTTCGCCACGTTGACGCAGGCGATGAGAAGTACGAGTCCAGCCGCCCCCATCAGGATGCGAAGCATGGTGTCCGTCGAGCCCACCACGTCGTCGTGCAGCGACACCACTCGCATCAGCTGTGTGTCCCCTACCTCTTCGTGCTCCTCTACGATTCGGGTATTCACCGCGCTGACGTAGGTCTGCCCCTGTGCGACGGATACGCCACGCTCCAGCCGGCCGATGATGGAGAGGAAGTGGTTCTGCCTCGAGTACTCGCCCTCCGGGAGATCGAGAGGCACCCACGCATCGACGTCACCGACCGTTGCATCACGGAAACCGGCCGGCGCCACGCCCACTACCGTGTATGCCGCTCCATCGAGGCGGATCGTCGTTCCGAGCACGTCCGGGTCACCGCCTGTGTGCGACTGCCATAGCCGGTAGCTGAGAATCACGACATTCGCATCCTCCCGCTCCTCCTCCACAGCGAGGCCGCGGCCGAGCAGCGGCGAGATGCCCCACACCTCGAAGTACCCGGCGCTCGTCGGGAGCACCTGGATACGCCGCGGCACCTCTCCGTCCGTCAGGTCCCGCCCCGCCTCGCGGTAGGTGTAGATAGCCGCCAGGTGCTCGATGCCCTCGGCTTCCCGCCTCAGGTCCAGGAAGCCCGGGACCGTGTGGAAACCGATGCCGGCAGAGGAACTCTGGGCGTCCGCCTCGTAAATGCGAATCAGGCGCTCCGGCTCGGGAAATCGCAGCGGGCTCAACACGACCGCGTCGAGCACGCTGAAAATGGCCGCATTCGCACCGATCCCCAGCGTCAGCGTCAGAATGGCGATGATCGCGAATCCCGGCTTCTTGATCATCTGGCGGAGGGCGAAACGGAGGTCGGAGAGGAACGAGGCGATCATGTCGTCGGGGCTCGCTTTCGGCGGTGAGCAGCGGATGAGGCCTATCTCTAGAGTAGACACGGGGGACGGGCAGAGGGTTGAAAGAGGGCGACTTGCCAGTGTCTTGATCTGTGTTAAAAGCGTTCAGTATTGACTAAACGTTCTAAACAGGTAACGTAGTGGGTGGAGGGAACGAATATGCCGAATCCCGAGACCCGACAGTTTATCGAGCGCATGGGCCTGGCCGTCGAGCGCATGGGCCTGACCCGCACATTCGGCCGCCTGTTCGGATTGCTCATGGTGGCCGACCGGCCCCTGTCTCTGGACGAGATCGTCGAGCGTCTGGACGTCAGCAAGGCGTCGGTGAGCACCAACGCGCGTGCGTGCGAAGAGCTCGGCCTGGCCCGGCGGGTCGGCGTGCGGGGCGATCGACGGGACTACTACGAAATCGCGCCGCGGGCGTTCGAGAGCGTCACGGCCAAGCGGGTGGGCGCCATCCACGCCATGGCCGGACTCGCCGCCGAGGGACTCCAGGCCGTGGGCGACGAGCCCTCGCCAGCCCGCGACCGGCTTACCGAAATGTTGGACTTCTACCTGTTCATGGGTGAGCAGATCGAGGAGTTGCTGGAGCGCTGGAGGGAAGTGAAGGGATGAGAACGACGATTGTGCACGCCACCTTCGTGGCCGCGTTGCTGCTTCTTCCGACTGGAGCCGCCGCCCAGACGGCCGCATGCGCTGGTCTTGCCGACGCCACCGAGATCGTGGACTGCGTTGACCGGATCATGCGCGGCGAATCCAGCCAGGGCATCTCGACGATGGAGGTCGCGACCGAGAACTGGAGCCGGGCCATGGAGATGCAGATGTGGTCTCTCGGCACCGACCACGCCCTGGTCCGCATCCTGTCTCCGCGCAAGGACGCGGGCACGGCCACCCTCAAGGCGGGAAGCGAGATCTGGAACTACCTGCCCCGGGTGGACCGGACGATCAAGATCCCGGCCTCTCTGATGAGCGCCTCGTGGATGGGCTCCCACTTCACCAACGACGACCTGGTTAAGGAGAGCCGCCTGATCGAGGACTACGAGATCACCCTGGCCTACGAGGGAGACAGGGACGGGGTCACGGTGTGGGAGTTCGACCTCATTCCGCGGCCCGAAGCCCCGGTGGTGTGGGGCCGGATCGCATACCAGGTGCGAAAGGCCGACACGATGCCGGTCTTCGCCCGGTACTACGACGAAGACGGCGAGCTGGTACGCACGATGACCTTCTTCGACTATCGCCAGCTGGGCGGCCGCCTCGTGCCGGCCGCGTTGCGCGTGGTGCCGGAGGACAAGCCGGGCGAGTACACCGAGGTCCGCTATTCAGAGCTCGAGTTCGACGTGGATCTCGACGAGGATTTCTTCTCTCTCCGCCGTCTGCGGGACACGAGGTAGGACGATGAACGGGGCGTGGTGGAAGATCGGCTGGCGCAACCTGGGACGTAACCGGCGCCGCACGCTGATCACGGCGATCGGGCTCGCGCTCGGCTACCTGGCGGTCGTGGTGATGGCCGGCCTCTCCAGGGGGCTCGTGTCCGAGATGATCGACAACGGCACCGGGATGCTCACCGGCCAGCTCCAGGTGTTCGCCGATGACTACCTGCCGGACCGGGGGATCTTCGACACGATCGGAGGTCGCGAGGGAGTGGATGTCGAGGCCCTCGTTGCCAAGGTGGCCGGGGACCCGAACGTCTCGGCCGCCACTCCGCGCGTGTATGCGGGCGGGCTGGTAAGCACGGGCCGGGCCACCGCAGCAGGCGTGATCCTGGGGGTGGACCCGGTGCGCGAGGCCCTGGTTTCTCGGCTTCTCAGTCATATCGACGAGGGCCGTGCCCCCACCCCCGGCCAGTACGAGATCGTGATCGGACGTGAAATGGCGCGGCAGCTGGACGCGGGACCGGGTGACGAGGTCGTGGTGGTGGCCCCGGGCGCCGACGGCTCGCTCGGCAACGACCTGTTCATCGTCTCCGGGATCTTCACGACCACCATCACCGAACTCGACCTCGGTCATGCCGTGGCGCCGATCGAGGTAGTCCAGGAACTGGTGGCCCTGGCTCCCGGGCGGGTGCATGAGATCGCCGCGCGGGTGGACGATCCGTGGGCGGCCGACGCGGCGGCGGCTGCGGTCGCCGCGGCCATGGGAACCGACGTGTCATCGGTCGCCGTTCGCCCGTGGACGGAGTTCCGTCCCGAGATGGTCGAGTATGCGCGGCTGGTGAGCAGCATGGAATGGATGCTCATCGTCTTCATCTTCGCCATGGCGATCTGGGGCGTCGCGAACACGATGCTCATGTCTTCCTACGAGCGCCGCCGTGAGTTCGCGGTTCTGCTGGCTCTCGGCGGAGGCCCCGGCTTCATCGTGCGGTCGGTGCTGGCCGAGGCCCTTGTCCTGGCGGTGGTGGCTCTCGCGGTGGGTCTCGCCGTCTCCCTGCCGGTCCTGGCATGGTGGCACGCCGCTCCGCCGGACATGAGCTGGGTGTACGGGGGATTCACGATG
>JAUVPT010000312.1 GCA_030598525.1 Gemmatimonadota bacterium | reverse complement strand
CGTCGGAAAAGTCAAACTCCAGTGCACGGGCGGCGCCGCACTCCGGATCGCGCGCCATTTTCCGCTTGTAGTCTCGATCGGGATCGAACCGGGCGTCGGCGAAGTTCCCGATGTTGGCCCACACGCCGCAGTCACCGTCCACGTATTTACCTTCATCCCGACCGTCGCTCCGGATCTTGTCGCCGGAGTCGTCCGCAAGAGTCACCGTGATGGGCCGGAAGTCGGTTGGATCCTCTCCGCCGGGAGGCGGCTTCACCTTCTTCAGCAGCGGGGTCGCTGCCTCGTCGTCCGTGCCCACCACGGAGTCCGAACACCCGACGAATGCCAACGTGAACGCGAAGGTGGCGGCGAGAATGGCGGCCTTCGATGTCATTCTGAACTCCTTTTCCCGGGGTGCGACACGGTTCCGCACCGACTTCCGATGCGAGACGCATTTGCGGCCGACCGGCAGGGCGCTTAGCGTACTACTTGCTTGGTGAGCGACCAGCCGGCCGACCCCAGTTGACCGTTCTGTCTGTCTGTTACGCTGACGGTTTGATGTCACGTGCCTCTCACAGACGGCGTGACACCTGGAGATGAGCATGGTCACACTCCGGACACTGGGCACCCTCGATCTGACTTGCGATCGTTTCGACGGCCCCAGTGATCTCCTGGGGCAGCCCAAACGGATCGCGCTCCTCGTCTTCCTCGTTCTTCACTCGGCGAGGCGGCCAGTTCACAGGGACAAGCTTCTCGGCCTCTTCTGGCCGGATCTCTCCCAGAGGCGAGGTCGCCGGGCCCTCAGCCAGTCGCTGTACGTGCTGCGTAAGTCTCTCGGCGAAGGACTCCTGGAGGCGGAGGGAAACGACGCCATTCGCCTGAACCGGGCTTTCGTCCGGTGCGATGGGATCGAATTCGAAGAAGCGGTACGCGAAGGCGACCACGAGCACGCTCTTTCCCTGTACGACGGTGACCTGCTTGACGGCTTCTATCTTCCGGACGCGCCGGGCTTCGAGCACTGGCTCGAGGTGGAACGGGCGAGGCTGAAGCGACTGGCCGCGGAGAGCGCAGGGGCCTTGGCCGTACGGGGCGAAGCTGCAGGGGATCTGGCAGCAGCTTCGCGGTGGGCACGTCGTCTGGTTCGCCTGACCCCCTGGGACGAGGCGAACCTCGTGCACCTGATCACGCTGCTGCGGGACGTGGGAGATCAGTCCGGGGCGCAGCTCGAGTACGATCTGTACAGTCGTCGTCTCCAATCCGAGCTGGACGCCGAGCCCTCGGCAGCCGTCCAATCAGCGCTCCTGACGCCGAGGGAAGCGGGTGCCGATGAGGGACCGCACCCCGCGATCTCTTTCACCAGGCCGGGTGACGCTCCCGAGGAATCGAGCGTCGCCGTGGCGACCGCGCCGCCGCGCCGCCGGCCCCGCTGGAGGATTCCGACGACTCTCGCGGCAGCTGTCGTCGTTTCGATTCTCTTCTTCGCCCAGACTTCCCGGCAGGCTTTTCGCGGGACGGGAGTCGACAGGGTTCTACCGCGAATCCTCGTGACACCGCTCGCCAACACGACGGATGACGACGACCTGGACGCCCTGGCCCGGCTCGCGGCTGACTGGCTGAGCCACGAAATCGCGAGGACGGGGAGGGTAACAGTAATCCCACCCGTGTCCGCGCTCCGGCTCGTGCAGGAAACCCTGGTAGAGGGCGACACGTCGATGGCCGCTCGAATCGTAGCCGCGGGCGTACAATCAGGCGTCGACGTCGTCATCGGGGGGTACGTCAGCGGTAGCCAGGATTCGACGGTCTTCGAGGTCTATGGGCTCGATCCTTCGACGGGCGAAATACTCTTCGCGCTCGAGCCGATACTGCGTTCCGGAGGCAACGCAGAGATGGTCCTTGCCCAACTGCGCGAGACCACGATGGGGGCCCTGGCAGGTCAGCTGGACGAACGAATGCGCCATTGGACGGGACCCGCCAGCCAGCCACCCAGCTACCAGTCATACCAGGAGTATGCCGAGGCGCTGGATACGTTTCTCGACATGGACTGGGAGTCGCAGAGAAGATCGGTCGAGATGTTCATCTCCGCCTGGCGGTCCGATACGACCTTCACCGCGCCCCTGATCTGGAGCATCTTCGCGATGCTGAACTCCGGTCAGGGTGACCGTGCGGATTCCGTGGCGCACTCCCTCGAACCTCGTGCAGCATCGCTTCCCGAGTGGGACCGGGCCATGCTGCGCTACCACCTGGCCTGGCTGCACGGCGACCTGGCCGCACAATACAGGACGGCCTCCGCAGTCGTCAGCCTCGCTCCCGATTCCGAGTGGCGCTACCTACTGGCAGGCGCTGCCAAACGAATCGGCTGCCGGGACGAAGCGCTGTCGGTTCTCCGGGACCTCAGTCCACGCTCCGGGTGGATGAGTCGATGGGCTTCCGCATACTGGGTGACGCGCCTCGACGTGCGGCACTTGTTGGGAGATCCGGAGGGCGAGTCCCACGATGCGACGACGGCGCTGGAGCAACTGACCGACGAAATCCACCCGGGCCAGGCGTACAGGGCTCTGATCGGGAAGGTGCGGGCCGCCGCGCTCTCAGGCTCCGATGCGGAACTGGAGAGCTACCTGGGGGAAGTGCGCAGCCTGGGCGGCCGAGCGAATCGCCTCTATATGAAGCTGTTCTCCTCGGGTCCGCTCGACCTGTCCTCGGATCGCGCCCAGTACCAGACGATCCTGGACAGCGCTCGCGCCTGGTATGCCGACCGACCGGAGGCGGATCACGAGACCGTGTGGTACCTGTATGCGCAGTGGGTGCTGGCATACCGCGGAGGCATGTGGGCGGAGGCGGAGACCTGGCTCGATCGCCTGACGCAGTCGGGATGGCCCCAGTACCCCGAGTACGGGTTCGGACCACGCGCCGTACTTGCCGCCCGGCGAGGCGATGTG
>JAUVPT010000300.1 GCA_030598525.1 Gemmatimonadota bacterium | reverse complement strand
TGCGGAACACCGGGGTCACGGTCACTACGCTGTGTCCGGGTCCGACGGTCACCGGCTTTCAGAAGAGAGCTGGAATGGAGCATGCCCCGATCGGGGGCCGAATGGTGACGGGGAATGCCGTCTCGGTTGCCCGCGCAGGGTACGGGGGGATGATGAGGGGTCGGCGGGTCGTGATCCCGGGCCTGGTCAACCGTGTGGGCACGATGCTGCCCCGTTTCCTTCCACGCGCCCTGGCCACCCGGGTCGTGGCCCGCATGACGGCGGTGCGGGGCGACGCCTGACCCTCCCGCTGTGAGCAGGAGGGGCGGGACCGTTAGCCCCACCCCTCCAGCGCTCCGCCTTCCAGTCTGTCCGGCTTCAGCTCACGGGCTGCAGGTACCGGCCCAGCCAGTCGAAGAACACCCTGTGCCACAGGATCCCGTTCTGAGGGGACAGGATCCAATGTCCCTCCTGCGGGAAGTACAGGAACCGGCTCTCGATTCCCCGGAGCTGCGCCGCGGCGAACGCCTGCATGCCTTCCCCGATCGGAACGCGGAAGTCCTTCTCGCCATGGATCACGAGGAGCGGAGTGTCCCAGTTCTGGACGAACTTGTGAGGCGAGAACTTCTCGTAGCTCTCGGACCGATCCCAGTACGCACCCCCGAGGTCGAAGTTCACGAAGAACATCTCCTCGGTCGCCCCGTACATGCTCTCCAGGTTGAATACGCCCGCATGCGCCACGAGAGTGCTGAACCGGCCCTCGTGATTGCCGGCCAGCCAGTAGACCGTGTAGCCTCCGAAGCTGGCGCCGATGGCCCCCAGCCTCGACTCGTCCACGTACGGCTCGGCGGCGACGTCATCGATGGCGGACAGCAGGTCCTGCATGGCCTGCCCGCCCCAATCTCCCGAGATCTGTTCCTTCCACTCCTGTCCGAAGCTTGGAACCCCTCGCCGGTTGGGCGCCACCACGATGTACCCGTGCGCTGCCATGAGCTGGAAGTTCCAGCGATAGGAAAAGAACTGTGAGACGGTTCCCTGCGGGCCGCCCTGGGCGTACAGGAGGGCAGGATACCGACGTGATGGGTCGAATCCCGGCGGATAGATCACCCACGTCAGGATTTCCCCTCCGTCCGTGCCCACGACCATCCGCTTCTCGACCCGGCCGAGCTCCACGCCGGCCAGGATCTCCTTGTTGGCAAACGTGATCTGCTGGGCCTCACCCGACTCCATGTCGACCTGGTAGATCTCGTTGGGTGAGGACATCGAACGGCGCGCGGCGACCAGGATCTCGTCGCCTTCGAGCTGTGCCACGTCGAGGGAGACGTAGTCGAACACGCCGTCGGTCACCCTACCGACCGAACCGCCGCCGGCGGCCACCACGAAGATCTGTACCGTGCCCCACGATTCGCTCGTGAAGAAGATCGACTGGCCGTCCCTCGACCACACCGGGGAGTGCGCGTCGTTGTCGTACTCGACCGTGAGCTCGACACTCGAACCCGCGGCGAAGTCGTGCACGAAGATCCGGTTACGATCAGCCTCGTATCCGTCCCGCTCCATGCTGAGCCAGGCGATCCGCCCCCCATCGGGCGAGAACACCGGCTCGACGTCGTACCCCATCATCCCTTCGGTGAGATTCACCGTCTCGCCCGACTCGAGATCCACCAGGAAGATGTCGGAGTTCGTGCTGACGGTGTAGTCGGTCCCCAGGCTCAGCTTGGCCGTGTACGCCAGCGTCTTTCCGTCCGGTCCCCAGGCAATCTGTTCCACGCCGCCGAACGGACTGAGAGGGGTGTCGATTCGCTTTCCCTTCATCACGTCCACCGGGTCTCCGACCCATCCGTCCTTGTAT
This sequence comes from Gemmatimonadota bacterium, assembly GCA_030598525.1. Lineage (GTDB taxonomy): Bacteria > Gemmatimonadota > Gemmatimonadetes > Palauibacterales > Palauibacteraceae > Benthicola. The sequence continues at coordinate 1,345 of JAUVPT010000300.1, read as the reverse complement.
GGGGCGATGAACAGGTGGCTATACGCATAGTCATGCCAACTGTCCCAATGCCGGTACATCAGACCGTCCATGATGCGGGCGTCGGCCTCCGGAAGGTCGTCGTAGAGGTCGTTCACGGTCTTGTCGAGTTTCACATCGGCCGTAAACGAGATGTGGGTCCCGTCGGGCGAATAGCGGAAGTTCGCTATGCCACCCTCGACATCGGTGACCTGCCGCAACTTCCTGCCATCGGCCTTGACCTCCCACAACTGACCCGATCCTCCCTTGCTCGACAGGAAGCCGATCCACTGGCCGTCAGGCCTCCAGGCTGCCGAGCTCTCGGAGCCTTTCAGGTCCGTCAGCTGTAGGGGATCGCCCCCCCCCACAGCGAGAAGGAACAGGTCCGTGTCACCCCTGTTGGCCACTACGTCGTAGGTCCGGATTCCGTACACGAACTTCCGGCCATCCGGCGACACAGCGGGCGAAGAGACACGCTTGAGTTGCCAGAGGAGCTCGGGTGTCATCACATCCTGTGCCGATGCGGAGTCCGGTACGGTCAGGATGGCAAAGGCGACGATCGCGCCCAGTGCAGCGCGGATCCGATGGCTCATATCGTTCTTCCTTCCGATTCGTTTGCGGTCCCGCCCGGACCGCCCTCGCGGGGGTGTCATGGTGCGACTTCGGGCGGTACCATGCAACCCGATTATGGGACGCGAGTGGATGACGAACTTTGAGACGCTCGAGGTGCGGGATGCGCGACTACAGGTCAGGTCTTGCAGGAGGTATTGCGTTGATGATGGGGTTGACGGTGTCCGCCGGGGGTTGCGGCGAGAACGTAACGGAACGGGTCGAAGCGCCGACTGCGCGCGTGGACCCCACGGAGCTGGTGACACACGACAGGACGCGGGTCGACGACTATTTCTGGCTCCGCGAGAGGGAGAACCCCGAGGTGGTCGAATACCTGACGGCCGAGAACGAGTACCTCGACTCGGGGCTGGCCCATGTGGCGGATCTGCGGGAGACGCTGTTCGAGGAAATCGTCGGCCGGATCAAGGAGGACGATCAGTCGGTTCCCTATCGCTTTCGCGACTACTATTACCAGACCCGGTTTGAGGAGGGCAGCGAGTACCCGATTCACGTCCGCCGGGCTGGCGCGATCGACGCTCCCGAAGAGGTCATGGTGGACGTCAACGCGCTAGCCGAGGGACACGAGTACTTCGCCGCCAGCGTCGGCGTGGGGGGGGTCAGCGAGAATCAACGGGTCCTCGCGTTCGGTACGGACAACGTGGGCAGGCGGAAGTACACGATCCGATTCCTCGACCTGGACACCGGTGAGTTCCTGCCGGACGAGATCCCGAACGTGACG